>JAESQI010000316.1 GCA_016765255.1 Robiginitomaculum sp.
ATCAATAAATTCCAACCCTTTTCCCGCTTCGCTGGCTAAAATTCCGAGGCGTGATAGCCTCTCCACATAGGGCTGCTGGCGCGCAAATGTACCTGTTTTCATATCTGTGATAATCGGATCAGGACGCGGCATGGCGAGGGTTTGGCCGCTCATTTCGGCCAAGCGAACCACGTCGCGTAGTGTATAGCCCATCCACTCAGCCCCGCGACTATCAAAAAATGAAGGCTGTCTTATGGCTAGAGGGTAGACGATTTTGACATTGATATCTACGCCCCACTCTTTGCGTAGGGCAAGGGCAGGTTTGGAGGCTAGGAAAGAATAGGGCGACCGAAATGACCAGTATAAATCTATTGTGTGTGTCATAAAATGTCCTTCACATTACGGTAAATACTAGCCAACAAAAGCTTTCTCGATGACGAAATCAGCAGGAGCGGAGTTTGAGCCTTCTTTGAGGCCAAAACCCTCCACAACCGCCTTGGTGTCTTGGGTCATATCCATTGAGCCGCAAATCATAACCCGATCTGTTTTTGGGTCAAGTGGCCCGCCGTCCACATGATTAAACAACACGCCACTTGTGAGCAAATTGGTAATCCTGCCCTTCAAAGGGTGATCTGCGCGGGTGACACTGGTAATATGGGTCAATTTACCGTCGACCAAGTCGCCTAAAAATTCATGGGTCCGAACGGATTTTACAAGCTCTATTCCGTAGCTAAGCTCTGCCACTTCGCGGCAAGTATGGGTCAGGATAATTTGGTCGAAATTCTCATACACATCTGGATCGCGGATCAGGCTGGCAAAGGGCGCAATCCCTGTGCCCGTTGAGAACATAAATAGACGTTTACCGGGCAAAAGTGCATCCAAGACCAAAGTGCCAACGGGTTTTTTCCCGAGGAGAACATGATCCCCAATTTGGATATTTTGTAGTTTTGATGTCAAAGGCCCATTTGGCACTTTGATAGAGTAAAAATCTAATTTGTCATCCCACGCAGGACTGGCGATAGAATAAGCGCGGAGTAATGGCTTAGGCTTGCCATTTTTTTCGCCCATAAGCCCGAGCATGATGAATTCCCCACTGCGAAAGCGAAATCCTGCAGGTCGGGTCAGACTGAACGAAAACAGGGTGTCCGTATAATGCTGGACGGCCAATACGCTTCCTTGCGTGGGAGCGTTTGGGTTGATTTTTGTCGTATTTGTCATTTCGTGTCGTCTCATATACCGTGTTATACAGGCCATACATAGTGATAAAATCCAGACTATCAAGCATGATAAAATCGCTTAAATTCTGCATTTTATCTACCACAAGCCCGCAAAGCATGATACAGATTTGCGCTGTCAGGACGGGCTAGGGCTAAGATATTTAATGAAACGCGAAAAAAATACAAAATACACCTCGTTTTATTGCGTCGGGATTAGCTTTCGGGATGCCAATGTGGATGTTCGCGGCCAATTTTCTTTGGATGATGCACATCAAAAACAACTCCTTGATGGGGCTGCCGCCTCAGGTCTCAAGGATATATTTATTGTTTCTACCTGTAACCGCACGGAAATATACGGCTTTGCCGAGCATCCGTTTCAACTGATCAAGCTTCTCTGTGAACATTCAAATGGCACTTTGGAGGCGTTTCAAAAGGTTGGTAAAGTGTTTATCAATAACGAAGCCGTCTCGCATATGTTTAAAGTGGGCGCGGGGCTGGACAGTCAAATTCTTGGGGATTTCGAAATTATCACCCAATTGCGGCAGGGCTTTATTTTCTCCAAAAACAACGGTCTGAGCAATTCCTATCTGGAGCGGCTGATTAGTTTTGTTATTCAAGCCAGTAAACGGGTTAAAACGGAGACCAAAATCACGACGGGGGCGACGTCTGTTGCCTACGCGTCTGTGCAATATATATTGCAAACCGTCCCCGATATTAGCGGTAAGAAAATCTTGCTCTTTGGCACAGGAGCTATCGGACGCAATACGTGTAAAAATTTGGTCAAACATACCGACGCGGAAAATATCACAGTCATCAACCGTTCCCAAGACAGTGCGGAACAAGCGGGTGGGAAGTTTAATCTGACGGTGAAGTCTTTTGATGATTTAACACCGGAGATTAACAAGGCCGATATTTTAATCGTTGCAACGGGCGCGCCCAAACCAACCATTATAAAGAACATGATTGCGCCGTCTAAAGATTTGCTTATTCTTGATTTGAGCATTCCTGCCAATGTTGACCCCGATATAGCCAATAATAATTCTGTTTCATTGGTGCATCTTGACGCGCTTTCTCAAATTACAAATGCGGCCATTAGCCACCGCAAAGCACAAGTGCCGCAAGCCCAAGCCATCATCAAAGAGGTGGAAGCCGAATTTAATGCCTGGCTTGAAACCCGTAAATTCGCGCCTGTTATTAACGCTCTTCACACCAAATTGACGCTGATTTCTGAAAAGGAAATGCACACGCAAAAAAAGAAATACCCAAAATTCGATCAAAAACAGGCGGAAATTCTCTCGCAAAAGATTGTCCAAAAAATCACCAATCGTTTTGCCAATCATTTAAAAGAAAACCGCACGTCGCAAGCTGAAAGCCTTAATTTTATCTCTAGCGTCTTTCAGCTCGAAAACAATTTGGATGAATAATGCGGTACGCATAAGGATAGGGACACGCGCCAGTGAATTGGCCCTCTGGCAAGCTGGTCTCGTGAAAGAATCCTTAGAAGAGCTTGGTTATAGTACGGTAATTATTCCTATCAAATCTACGGGCGATATTGAACTGGTCACACCTCTTTACGAGATGGGCATTACAGGGATTTTTACCAAACATCTCGACGCGGCATTGCTCGACGCCAAAATCGACATTGCCGTACATTCCATGAAAGATGTGCCAACGGCTTTGCCTGAAAATATTGTGCAAGCGGCCGTATTAGAGCGGGCCAATGTTCATGATGTCTTGATATACCGAGACGCGGATAATGTGCTGACTAAATATGACGGCAAAGTCGCTACGGGCAGTTTACGTCGTAAAGCCCAATGGCTCAACAGGCACCCAAAGCACGAGGTCGTTGGCTTGCGGGGAAATGTAAATACGCGGTTGAAAAAACTTGAAGACAGTGATTGGAACGGCGCGATTTTTGCTAAAGCTGGCCTTGAGAGACTGGGTAAAGCCCTCGACAATCACATGGATCTGGATTGGATGGTACCCGCGCCCGCTCAAGGGGCCATCATGATCTCTGCGCGACAAGACGATGAATTTGTTTTGGAAGCTTGCGCAAAATTAAACCATGAGGACAGCGAAATCTGCACATTTGTTGAGCGGGATTTTCTGCGCACACTGGAAGGTGGATGTACCGCCCCGATTGGTGCGCTGGCCACCGTGAAGCATAACCTCTTATTGGGCGGGCACATTGATTTTACGGGTGTATTGCTCAGCCGGGACGGACAAAAAAAGTTTGAGATTAGCAAAACCGTAAAACTTTCGGAAGCTAAAACCTTAGGCAAAGAGTGCGCCGAAAATATTATTGCCCAAGGCGCTAAGGACGTCATGCGAGCGGACGCTGAATTGGCCGCGCAACAAATGGCTCGACAAGCGCTAACGCCAGTCAATCCCGCTGTTCAGAAAAGGGCAGAAGCGGGCGCTAAAAAAAAAGATAAGACGCGGGCAGTTCTTCCCAAAGACATGGAAGAAAAATCACGGCG
>JAESQI010000317.1 GCA_016765255.1 Robiginitomaculum sp.
TCATGACCTTGCGCGAGGGTTTTCACCATTGTTTGCCAATCTGGCTGCCCATCCTCTTCTTCAATCGAACTCAATTTAGCAATTTTTGCATAAGAACCGGGCGCGTAATGACCAAGCGCTCTGATGCGTTCCGCAAGCTCGTCTACCGCTGTCCACATTTCGGTGTATTGCTCCATAAATTGAATATGGAGTTGCTGAAAGTGCGGCCCTTCTACGTTCCAATGATACCCGTGAGTTTTCAAATAAAGCGTATATGTATCGGCCAATAGCTTACTCAATCCTTGTGCCGACTTTTCTCTATCTGTTTTTGAAATGCCAATATTGATATCCATCACTCTCTCCTTTTAGAATTATTCTAAATATGGGTATGCATTTAATTACATCAAGGGCTTAACGCAATATTTATCGGACCTTTTCGCAAAATTCTCGTATCCGCTGACAGGCCATTTCCAATGACCGCATATCGGTGGCATAGGAAATCCTGAAATTTGGCGAACTGTGAAATGCAGTTCCAGGCACGACTGCCACATGCGCTTCTTCTAGCAATGCTTGCGCCACATCCATATCTGTCATGAGCCTATGCCCACCTGCACTGGTTTTACCAATTAACCCTTGGCAATCTGGGTAAACATAAAATGCGCCGTCAGGCATTGCGCAATTTATACCCTTCGCCTTATTAAGTTGAGCAATTACATAGTCACGGCGGGTTTGGAAAACCAAATTACGCTCCGCTATAAAATCCTGTGGCCCATTCAATGCCTCTACTGCTGCCCATTGGCTAATTGAACAGGCGTTAGATGTGGTTTGCGCCATAACTTTTGACATCAATTTGATGAGAGAAGCTGGCCCTGCCCCGTACCCAATCCGCCAACCCGTCATGGCATAGGCCTTGGACAAGCCGTTCATGGTTAGTGTTCGGTCGTATAAATCTGGCGCAATTTCTGCAATGGTCGCAAATGTCTTGCCGCCGTAAAGCAGATGTTCGTACATATCGTCGGTGAGGATCATAACATGTTTATGACGGCGTAAAACTTCTGCCAATGCGCTCAATTCGCTTGCGCTATACAGCATGCCCGTTGGGTTAGACGGAGAATTTAAAACCAGCCATTTAGTCTTGGGCGTAATTGCACTTTCCAAAACTTCAGCAGTGATTTTAAAGTGTGTTTCTGGTGAGGTCGCCACAACAATCGGTACGCCGCCTGCTAGTCTCACCATTTCAGGATATGACACCCAGCAAGGCGCAGGGATTATGACCTCATCATCTGGGTTTAATGTGGCAACAAATGCATTGTACAAAATAGGCTTGCCGCCAGGCGCAATGCTAATTTGTTCAGGCGTATAATTTAGGTTATTGTCGCGTTTAAACTTAGCGCAAATGGCTTCTTTAAGCTCGATTATACCGTCAACCTGCGTATATTTGGTCTTCCCTGCTTTAATCGCGTCTATTGCTGCTTGTTTAATATGGTCAGGTGTATCAAAATCAGGTTCCCCAGCACTGAGCGCAATCACATCAATCCCTTGCGCTTTCATTTCGCGGGCCTTTTGAGAAATGGACAATGTTGCCGATGGCTGTACGCGGGCAAGGTTTTTCGAGCTTAATATATGTGGTGTCACAGTAAAAATCCTATTTTATAGCCAAAAATAGCATTGTTTACTGCCAGACGCTATTATTACTGAAATTTAAGTGCACAAATGACAAAATATGAGGGAAATTCTCGACATACGACTTTGAAACCTTAGTGTTTCACATAACTAAGCGGTCAAATGGTGACAGCCCTAACAATGCGAGCAAGTGTGCAATTTCCTGACAGCTTTTCTCCATATCTTGACCCGGAGCCAATCGCTGATTTCTTTGATGATATTGGCCAAAGGGCTGGCACTGCCTTTAGTCTCGCTATTGTGGTGCATATTGGCTTGTTTATGATGCTACATTTACAATTTACCATGCCCATCCTGCCCGACGAACCTGAGCCAATAAAAATCCAAATCATTAGTTTTGAGCCCGAAGCAGAACCAGTTCCAGAGGTGGAATTACGCCCGACCATTCCAGCCCCCGCACAAGCCCCCGTGCCTAACCCAAAACCCAAGCCGGCGCCTATGCCTGAACCCATTCCAGAGCCTGAACCAATACCTGAGCCAGTCCCAGAACCAATTCCTGAACCAGAGCCAGTCCCAGAGTTAATCCCTGAACCAGTCATAGAACCTGTGACGATACCGCCCGCGCCCGAAATATTGATATCAAAAAGCCTTGAGCCAGAGCCAGAACCAGAACCAGAAGTCGTGCTTGAACCATTGCCAGAACCAGAGCCATTACCTGAACCCATAATTGAACCTCTCCCTATACCACAACCCGAACCGACACCTGAAATAGTGCCAGAGCCGATACCAGAGCCTATAGTCGAAATATTCGAACCCCTTCCAGAGCCGATTCCTGAACCATTGCCTGAGCCTACCATTGAACCAATTCCCGAGCCTATCATTGAAATTTTCGAACCGGTTCCTGAACCAGAACCTAAAATAGAACCCCTCCCAGAACCGATTGAAGAACTCCCTCTCGCGCCGATCATTACAGAAATCCCTGTATCTGGCACAGTTTCCGAAGAACCGATTTTGGAGCCTCTTCAAGAAATACCTCCACCTGTTCAAGAGATAATTCCCGAACCCATCATCGAGACCCTACCAGTTGCAGAACCTGCGCCCATACCTGACCCTGAACCTGAACCAGAGATCATTGAGCCTGAAAGACCAATCATTCTCACACCAGCGCCAACTATATTAGCCTCCCCTGACGCGCCGACAACCATGGCCGAAGAGAAAATTGCTGTTCCGAGTGCTGGCCCCACGCCGCTAGAGACTATTTTGCAAAATGCACACCCAAATAAGGGCGGCGGCAATCAAGGACAAATCCCCATAGGCGCGCCCCCTAGCGGCGGTACACGACCCGCAAACCCTGGTGCCAAAGGATGGACACTGGCCCCAAATTCATACGGCGGAGAAACTGGCAAGGGATATAAGGGGATGATCCTTGATATCAAATGCCGCGAGGAAGGTCGCACCCATGAGGACTGCCCCGATTATATTCCCAAATACCAAGGCCGAGATTTGAGCGGGTTTGAGGGGTTTGGTGTCCACACACCGCGCGGCACATCAACGACACGCAATGAAGGAACGCGTAGCATGAATATGGACTCGTCTATTTTTCAGGGCGGTACATATGGAGGGCCGAGTGCTGCTATGGGAGGACGAAAATTAGGCGGCAACTCTGACGATACAACAGGTAATCCTTCCACAAGTGTGTTGGACGATGTCTATTTACCAAATTATGATTTGAGCATTCCCATCCCAAGCGGCGGGCCAAAGGGCGGACGGATCAGAGATATTTTTAATGCCCCTTCCCCTGCGCCGTGGACACTAACCCCTGACCTCCCTGTTAAAGACGAAGAAGAAACAGACGCGTTTGAGCTTTTGATCCTGAAACCAAAATCAGAAAACTAGTAGATAATCTATCAACATTTATATAGGCTAAAATAATGGATTGGTTTTTACAATTTATAAGCACGTCGCTCATTTTTTTTGCGATTTTGTTTGTCGCCGTAATCGGTCTACTCGTTGTAATTTTTGTCATATTTTTTATTATTGACATCAATCAGACCAAAGACTCTGTGCGCCGCAACTACCCAGTCTTTGGTAGGTTTCGAAGTTTTTTCGCAGAGCTTGGTACATTTTTTCGCCAATATTTCTTTGCTATGGACAGAGAGGAAATGCCGTTTAACCGAGCCGAGCGCGATTGGATCCACCATGTCAGCAAAAAAGGTTCCGAGACCGTTCCCTTTGGCTCTACCCGGCGATTGGGGGAAGGAGCCGTTATTTTCGCCAATGGTATGTTTCCCAAAATGGAAGGAGAACACGAACACAGCGCACCAAAAATGATTGGTGCAGGGTCGGCGCGTCCCTATCAACCCAAAAGCTTTTTTAATATTTCCGCCATGAGTTACGGCTCCCTATCGCGCCCGGCCATACGCGCCCTATCCCACGGCGCCAAGATGGGAGAGTGTTGGCTCAATACTGGCGAAGGCGGCGTATCGCCCTATCACCTCGAAGGTGAGTGCGATCTTGTCTATCAATTGGGCACAGCAAAATTTGGCTGCCGCAATGATGACAGCACATTAAATGAAGACCTTCTGGCAAAAATTTGCGAAAACCCAAATATCAAAATGATTGAGCTTAAACTTAGCCAAGGGGCAAAACCGGGGAAAGGTGGCATTCTTCCTGCTGTAAAAGTAACCGAAGAAATTGCCAAAATTCGCGGTATTCCAGAGGGCAAATCGGCCATATCCCCCAACCGCCATGTGGAAGCTAAAAACGCCAATGAACTCTTAGACCTTATTGCGCAAATCCGAAATGTTTCTGGGCGACCAACAGGGATCAAAATGGTTATCGGCAATCTCTCTACACTGGATGATTTTATCGCAGCCATAAAAAAGCGCGGAGCCAAAAGCGCGCCAGACTTCATTACGCTTGACGGCGGTGACGGCGGGACGGGAGCAGCTCCTATGCCGCTCATAGATAATATGGGACTCACAATCCGCGAAAGCCTACCCACCACAATCGACGCGCTTACCCGTGCAGGTTTGCGAGACCGGATATGCGTGATCGCCACAGGCAAATTGATCACGCCCGCAGAAGTCGCGTGGGCATTTTGCGCGGGTGCCGATTTCGTTAGCTCCGCTCGCGGTTTTATGTTTGCATTGGGCTGTATTCAAGCCATGAAGTGCAACCAAAATACTTGCCCGACAGGCATCACCACCCATAATAAGCGGTATCAAAGGGGTCTTAACCCGCAAAATAAAGCCGTGCGCGTAAAGAAATATGTTGGAACCATGCGCTATGAAGTTGAAATGATCGCCCATTCTTGCGGTGTTGACCACCCCAATGCTCTGACCCGCAATCATGCCCTAATTGTACAAACAGGTAAGCCGTCTAAACCTTTTTCACACATTTATCCTGATATGGAGAAATGACTATGAGCCTAGACCCAACCCTAGTCACAAACATTGATGATTTACAAAAAGATATTGCTGGCACATTTCGCGTGGATAAACCAAAACGCGATATAGACCCAGAAATAAGTGCATCCGACTGGCAATTTTTGCAAGAGCATGGCTATGTCATGATTAAAAACCTGATCTCGGACGAAGAGTGCGCGGAAATCAAAAAAGAGCTCTCACCACTTCTTACCCACACTGGGCGCAATGCATTTGAAGGGGTTAAGACCCAGAGAATTTACGCAACCATAAGAAAAACTCGCATCTGTGACCAGCTTGTCACCCACCCTAGAATACTCGCTTTGCTCGACCGTATGTTCATGCCAAATTATTTATTGTCGCAATTACAGGTGATCAATATTTTGCCAGGTGAGGCCGAGCAATTCTTACACGCTGACGACAGTTTTTATCCTGTCCCTCGCCCCAGAGCTCCATTAGGGGCAGCCACAATCTGGGCCATTGATGATTTCACATCTGAGAACGGCGCTACCCGCCTCATACCGGGGAGCCAAAATTGGGGGGATCAACGTCCAAGTGATAGCGATAAAATTTTACCCGCCGTCATGCCAAAAGGAAGTGTGATATTTTACGGCGGCACTTTGTGGCACGGAGGCGGCGCCAATGAGAGCGACGATGCACGGCTTGCCATAACCGCGCAATACTGTGAACCTTGGGTCAGGCAACAAGAAAACTATACACTGGGAACCCCACTTGAGACCGTCCGAACATTATCCCCAGAATTACAAGCCATGCTCGGATATTCCATCCTGCCGCCCTATATTGGCATGGTCAATGGTGTCCATCCTAAGCGCTTATTAAAGACGTAAATTAGCAGCGATACCTAATGTTTTTTGGCCTGTACTATTTTGGCTTCAATGGTTTTTTCGCCTAGCAATTTTACCGCTTCAATTCTGTGTAAGCCCTCAACCAAAACATATCGGTCTTTGCCAATGCGTACATAAATAGGCACTTGCAAACCGTTTTCCAATATATCTTCGGCCAGAGGCTCAACTTTATCAACTTCAAGAGTTTTACGCCTTGCGCTTGGGACATAAATTTTATCAATCGGGACATCAATAATTCTCATAGACTTAAGATAATCTATCTCGGCGAGATTTGAAAGCTATTTACGCTCTAAGGCACTCAATTACGCTTTAGGCGACCAAATTATACCCGCCATTATTCTCTTACTCTATTAAACTAGTTTAATAGAGTAAGAGAATAA
>JAESQI010000318.1 GCA_016765255.1 Robiginitomaculum sp.
AGATAAAAAATATTCGGTAAACGTGGGTAAAATTATGCAGTGTGTCAGCAGGAAAATGAGCCAAGAATGGCGCTATTTGAACCGTATAAGGGAAATTATAGTTAGTAAGTCGTAAAGAATTTAAAATCGAAGGTTTTAGGTGGAATTACGATTATTTTAGTGCTTGAATTACAAAATCATAAGAACACCGCATTAAGACTTGCAAAGCTTTGTAAATCCGTGCATTTACCCGCTCGGAGAAGTGGCCGAGTGGTCGAAGGCGCTCCCCTGCTAAGGGAGTATGGGTCATAAGCCCATCGAGGGTTCGAATCCCTTCTTCTCCGCCACTACCTTCTGGCACAAACCTACTGATACTTATACCTCACTATTAGTGCCCTAATAACAGGGACTTAGCGGTATATGGACGGGTTAACGTGCATGAGAGAGGTCTCTGATAAGCCGAGTTAGGGTCAATTTATCGAAATATCTCTGAAGGCGGTTTTGGTTGTGGGCTTTTATGCATCAATGATGCAGTGATGATGCTGTACTGGGTATTGTCAGAGGAAAGTTCACTATTGGTATACAGCTGGCATTTAGACATTTGTTATGAGCAATGTATTCAAATACCACAAAACATCACCTGAAATTATCCGCCTTGCTGTTTTGATGCACATCAGATTTCCGCTGTCTTTACGAAATGTGGAAGATTTACTTCACGAACGCGGGATTGATATTAGCTATGAGACAGTACGAGCTTGGTGGAATAAGTTTGGACCCGTATTCGCCTCTGATATCCGCAAGAAAAGAGTAGCTGGATATGCGAATTACACCCACTGGAAATGGCATTTGGACGAAGTATTTGTCAAAATCAACGGAGAGCTTCACTATTTATGGCGAGCGGTTAACCAAGAAGGTGAAGTGCTGGAAACTTACGTCACCAAGAGACGAAATCGTCAGGCAGCGCTGAAATTTCTGCGCAAAATCATGAAAATGCATGGGCCACCACAGACGATAATCACTGATAAACTGGGGTCATATAAGGCCACAATGCGTCAACTTGGTAATGTGAATAAGCAGGATACGACCAAACACCACAACAATAAGGCTGAAAATTCACACCAAGCGTTCCGACGACGAGAGCTAGCCATGAACAAATTTAGAGCAGAGAAATCTCTACAAAAGTTCGTCTCTATCCACGCACAATTTCACAATCACTTTAACCACGAACGACATCTAAACCGCAGAGAAAATTTTAAGAAATATCGAGATGAAGCGCTAGCTGGTTGGAGGAAAATTGTAGCCTGGATTACACAAAAATCAATTCTTGCAATCTACTGACTTTCCTCTGACAATGCCGTCCAGACATGCCAATGCGGCAAACAACCTTAAAACTTATTAATCAGCGTCTTCAATGAACCCGTTTACTTTCAAATAATTCATTATTTTATCTGCAGCATCCAATGCAGATAATGAAGTTGTATCTACTGTTATTTCTGGGTTATTTGGAATTTGATAATCACTATCGATACCAGTAAAGTTTTTAATCTCGCCGCTTCGCGCCCGCGCATATAAGCCCTTAACATCGCGCTCTTCTGCGACTTCAAGTGGGGTGTTGACATGAATTTCTATGAAATCTCCCTCGTCCATCAGGCGGCGTGCCATATTGCGTTCGCTTCGAAAGGGAGAGATAAATGCGGCGAGTACAATAAGGCCGGCGTCTGACATGAGTTTCGCGGTTTCAGCTACGCGGCGGATGTTTTCAATGCGGTCTACATCCTTAAAACCAAGGTCCTTATTAAGTCCATGACGTAGATTGTCACCGTCAAGAATATAAGTATGCTTGCCAGTATCGCATAACTTTTGCTCTACGAGATTGGCTATGGTTGATTTTCCAGAGCCCGATAGACCCGTAAACCAAAGCACAGCAGGCTTCTGATGCTTTTGCCGGGCGCGGAATTTTTTGTCGATTTCAAGCTGTTGCCAAACAATATTTGAGGCGCGGCGAAGTGAAAAATCCAAAAAACCCATCCCAATAGTTTCATTACTTTGCCGATCAATGAGAATGAAATTTCCTGTAGTTTTATTTAGCTTGTAGGGGTCAAAGGCAATCGGGCTTGAGAGTGATAAATTACACACGCCGATCTCGTTAAGGCTAAGGGTCTTCCCCGCCCTTTTTGAAAAATCATTAACATCTATTTTGTGTTTTAGTGACGTAATGCTGACGGGTACGGTTTTGTTGGGTGTTTTCAGCAAGTAATTGCGCCCGGGATAAAGCTTCTTTTCCGAAAACCATAATATGTGGGCTTGAAATTGATCGGACTGCTTTGCGGGGCTATCGATTCCGCAAATGATATCGCCGCGCGAAATATCGATTTCATCTTCAAGGGTAATCGTCACCGATTGATTTGTGACCGCCTTGCCAAGCGGGCCGTCCATAGTGATGATCTCTTTGATGGCCGAGCGTTTCCCTGAGGGGAGAACAATGATTTCTGTGTTGGGCGTGATGGCCCCCGCGGCGACCATGCCGCAATAGCCCCGAAAACCAGAGTGTGGGCGGTTAACCCACTGCACAGGAAACCGAAAACTATTGTTCTCATTATCAACAATCGCCTCTACAGTTTCTAAATGCGCCAAGAGGCTTGGGCCTTTATACCACGGCGTTTTTTCAGATTTGTTTGTTATATTGTCGCCGCGTAATGCCGACATGGGAATGCAGCTGATATCTATGAAGCCAAGGTTTTTTGCAAATGTTTTGAATCCATTTTCAATTTCATTAAATGCGGGTTGGGAAAATCCAACTAAATCCATTTTGTTGATAGCAATGACAACATGCCTAATCCCAAGCAGAGAGGCAATATAGCTATGCCGTCTTGTTTGTTCAAGAATGCCTTTGCGGGCGTCAACTAATATGATTGCTAAATCTGCGGTAGAGGCACCTGTTGCCATATTTCGGGTGTATTGTTCATGCCCGGGTGTATCGGCGACAATGAATTTGCGCTTTTGAGTCGAAAAATAACGATAGGCGACATCAATGGTAATCCCTTGCTCTCGCTCGGCGGCAAGGCCGTCCACCAAAAGAGCAAAGTCAATTTCTCCGTTTTGGGCTC
>JAESQI010000319.1 GCA_016765255.1 Robiginitomaculum sp.
CGCGCCAAGAGCTGCTCAATACCATGGTTGCTAAAATGTATGAGACAGGCAAAGCCCTTAACACGGCAAGCCTGTTTGAAATTGATGATGTGATCGACCCGCAAGACAGCCGCGCCTGCATATCAACACATTTATTATCAGCCACCCGCCCCTTAACCCGCACCCACAAAAAACGTCCCAATATTGATACATGGTAAGCACATACTGTAAGCCACAAACCTGCTAGAAAGTACGACATATGAAACGCTCAAAACTTCTTGTATCCGCACTCGCTGTATCAGCCACCGCCCTTATTAGCCTCAGCGCATGTGAGAAACCGAAGACAAACAGTTCTGACAAAGCGCAAAAAACCACGAGTAAGCCCGTAGAAAACTTTGAAAGATTACTCCCCCTAAAAGGCGGGCTAAACTTTCGAGATCTCGGTGGGTATGCGGCACGTGACGGCAAGACATTAAAGCCAGGATTATTGTTTCGCTCTGGTTCAATGGGCGGACTTACGACCACAGACAAGGTGTATCTAAAAAACGTAAATGTAAAAACAGTCTATGATTTGCGTTCGGACGGAGAAAGAGAAAAGGATCCGAATGTCTGGGCCACTGAAGATGAAGACATTAAATACTGGGCACGCCAATACTCCATAAGCAATGTAGATCTCGGCAAAATACTTCGTGGTAACCCCAAAAACTTCCCCTCGCCAGAAGAAATGCAAGGGTTCATGATTGAGTTTTATACAACCTTGCCAACAGAGCAAAAAACTTCTTTCAAAGCAATTTTTTCAGAATTGACATCTGGCAGCCTGCCATTAGCTTTTAATTGTACTGCAGGAAAGGACAGAACTGGCTTGGCGTCGGCTTTGATTTTAAGCGCTCTAGATGTTCCCTACGAGACAATTATGACCGACTATTTGTTAAGCAATACGTATTTATCTGATGATGTTATCAAGAGAGATAAGACCCTAAATGCAATTTCTACCCGTCTCCCCAAAGATTTGGCTAAGCCGTTATTAAAAGTTATCCCCGTCTATTTAGACGCTGCTTTTGACAGCATAAAGCAGCAATACGGAAGCGTTGAAAACTATTTAGCATCAGAACTTGGCGTTGGACCAGATGAACTAACCACCCTCAGACGCAGGCTCTTGCATTAGGTTTGTGCCCATTTACATGGCAATAAGGCCTATATATAAGTTTATATTATTGTTTTCAGATTTTGCGTTTTTCTGTTCTCACCTGACGAAATCCAGACGGGGTGAAACCAGCGGTTTTTCGAAATTGACGCGCAAAGGTACTTTGATCCGAATATCCGACATTTAGGGCAATCTCCGCGATGGGAATATCCGTACCCAGCAATTGATGACGGGCAAGGTCAAGCCTTTGTTTTAAAACCCATTGCCCTGTGGTTAAGCCGAAAAGACGGTGAATACGGCGGTCAAGTTGATACGGGGTTAGGCATGCTAATTGTGATAATTCTTTGATTGTAGGTGGCTGTGACAGGTTTTCTTTGACGTGACTCAACAAGACCCCAATCATTGAAAAATCACTATGGTGCATATCAGGCGAACGTAAATCTTGTGATATGCCTGTGAGGCCAATAATCGTGCCATCTGTTGACATTATGGCGCGTTTATTTGATAAAATTCACGACGAATTTGTGGATGCGCTTACGGCAAAAATCAAGGCGTTAACAATCGACGACGCTCGAGCTGACGGAACCGATATTGGCCCTGTCATTGATCAGGTACAGCTCACCCAAAACCTTAAATATATCAAAATTGGTAATGATGAAGGCGCTAATCTATTGGTCGGCGGCGACGTTCTCGAACGCAGTACACCGGGGTTCTTTATGGCTCCTGCCCTGTTTGTAGACACCCATAATGACATGCGCATTAACCGCGAAGAAATTTTTGGCCCTGTCGCAACTGTCATTCGCGTGTCGGATTTTGACGAAGCTTTATCTGTTGCCAATGACACAGAATTTGGCCTCTCCGCTGGATTGTGCACACAATCTCTTAGCGCCACCAGAAAGTTCAAGCAAGACAGCCAAGCGGGTATGGTCATGATAAACTTACCTACGGCTGGCGTTGACTATCACGTTCCTTTCGGCGGCACTAAAAATTCAAGCTACGGTTCGAGAGAACAAGGCAGCTATGCCAGTGAATTTTATACCAGTGTCAAGACGGCCTATATCGGATCATAATTAGCAATTGATGTTGTCAATTATTGTCAAAAGCCAAAAGGATATATCATGTCATTACAAAGCATAAAAATTGCCGCACCCATTACTGTAAGGGAGCGGCAACAACGCCTTGAACGCCTTAGGGAAAATATGAAGACCTTTGGCTTTGACGGGATACTTTTACCCCCGGAGCAAATCTAAGATATATAACTGGATTAACATGGGGCGAGACAGAACGTCTTGTGTGTGCGCTCATCACAGAAACGTCGCTAACATTTATCTGTCCTAAGTTTGAAGATACGGCTCTGATGGGTGGTCTCAATATCCCCGTTGATGATTGTATTTATTGGGAAGAACATGAATGCCCTTATCACATCTTGGCTGCACTGTTGTCGAAATTGAAATGTCGCAAAATTGGTCTGAACGAAAATTGTAGTTTTGGCCATGTAATAAGTTTGCAACAAGCAGCAACATACACCATGATAGGGTCTGCTCAAAAATGTTTGGCACCGCTAAGAGCCTGCAAGACATCCACAGAATTGGCGTTACTGACCTGTGCCTAAGCTCAATTCTCTAAAAATGAAATTGATTTTGTTGATATTGCATTTTCAGATCTGCGAGACCTACCGGAGGTAAACGCTCTTTATGCGGAACTTTTTACTCACCCGCCTGCACTTACGATATATGAGGCTGCTGGACTCCCGTTTGGTGGAAAAGTAAAGGTGCAAGCAGTAGCTGTGAAGGATACAGGTCGATGACGAATTTATCAAATGGAGTGCATCTATCTGGTATATTCCAGTTTCTAAGGCATCCCACCTTCGACACCGCCTGTTGCGCCAGTATCTCCCAAAGGCAACGACCTCTCGAAATACACCCAAGGCCAGCTCAACAAGATTGCCAGGGAGCTAAATGAGCGACCAAGAAAAACGCTGGACTATAAGACGCCAGCCGAGCGACAATCGGCATGTGTTGCAGCGACCAGTTGAACCCGCACCTAAAATAGGCCGCTCGCCTAACGACGTATAATTTTTCAAAGGGGAATACGGCTCATTATTATTACAGCCTTTTGTCTGAAGAGCTACTATTCGAAACATTTGCATGTTTGCGCAAATGCACTATATATAACATATGAGCTCTTCTAAATCTTTCCCCGGCAAGTGTCAGCAAAGCTTGGCCGATCATATGCGGCCTGACCTCTTCAAGGCGCTCTGTGATCCCGTGCGTATTTCTATCGTCGCGACTTTAGCCGCGCAGGCCGAGTCGCAAACAGTCGGTGACTTAACGGAGTGTTGCGGAATCGATTTTTCCGGGGTTTCTCGACATTTAAAAATCCTCAGAGAAGCCGGTGTTGTTAATGCCGATAAGAACGGACGAGAAATGCTCTATTCTCTCAAAACCGAAGAACTCGCCGAAACGCTTCATGCTATGGCTGACGCGCTTATCGGGTGCCGTGACATAGCTTAATAAATAATACTTGCATTTTTGCGCATACGTGCATATATAGGTTAGCAAAGGAGCTGACCTATGAAACGATTACATATTCATGTGAATGCAGACGAGACTAAATTTGATCAATCAGTTGGGTTCTATTCGACCTTGTTTGGCGAACCTCCAACAAAGACACGGCATAATTACGCAAAAAGACACGGCATAATTACGCAAAATGGATGCTGGATGACCCGCACGTCAATTTTGTTGTCGAGGTTATCGAGATAGAAGGAGATCAACTAGGTATCCACCATGTTGGGATACAAGTTGATGAAAGTGAAGAACTGAATGAATTGCGCGATACGCTTAAAGCGGCGGAACTTCCGCTTCTTGAAATTGGCGAAACCATATGTTGTTTCTCTAAATCAGAGAAAAACTGGACTATGGATCCTTCAGGACTACGCTGGCAAACATTTCGGTCTTTCGGTGATGTGCCTGAATACGGGGA
>JAESQI010000320.1 GCA_016765255.1 Robiginitomaculum sp.
ATTATGAAAGCCGCCCCCGCCATAATGATGTGCGGTATTGTCTTTGGGGCTATTGAGCAAAGCATGATGTATTTTTTGCCCGTCTATGACACCCGCCTTGGGCACACGGAACATGCGGCGCGGATTTTGTTACTCGTCGCTGCTATCGGGAACGCGCTGTTTCAACTACCCATGGGTATGTTAGCGGATAAAATGAACAAAAACCTGCTAACAGCTATTTTGATGAGTATTGCCTGTCTTGGGCCGTTCTTTATGCTGTTGGTTGGAGATAATTTTATCGCTCTGGCCGTATTGGTTTTCTTTTATATTGGGCTGACAACAGCCCTATATACGGTAGGACTTGTGCAATTAGGGGAAAGATTTAAAGGGCACAAACTGGCCGCCGCCAATGCGGGGTTTATCATTGCTTACGGCATTGGCTCTCTGATTACGCCCCCACTCGCAGGCATAATGATGGACATTTTCAATCCGTACGGCTTTATGTGGACAATGTCTGGTTTAGGGGCGGTTGGGTTTGGTGTTGTTATGGTTCGGCGTCTGCGTTTTAACCGTTGACATGGCCCAGTTCCTGTCTTATTTCCCCGCCCTAAGAATATATTTATAGGACACAGTCATGGCGAAGCCAACCACCGTTAAAATCCGTTTAAACTCAACTGCAGGCACGGGATATTTTTATGTCACCAGAAAGAACGCCCGAACAATGACCGATAAAATGGTCAAGAAAAAATATGACCCGGTTGTTCGCAAACATGTTGATTTTAAAGAAGGCAAAATCAAGTAGATTCCAATCTATCTTGTTTATAAAAAAAAAGCCGCAAATTTATGCGGCTTTTTGCGTTTTTGCACCTTCAACCCGGTTGCGGCCAAATTGCTTGGCTCGGTAGAGTGCATCATCGGCACGTTTAAACACGTCGCGAAATTTATCGCCCTGAAAAACTTCTGCAACACCTGCGCTAACCGAGATATGTAAGGCTTGTCCGTCAATGCTAAAGGCTGTGCCGCCAATGAGCGAGCGGATTCTATCCGCAGCACGCAATGCCGCGTCTTGATCCGCATCGGGCATGGCCACAACAAATTCTTCGCCTCCATACCGACTTAATATATCAATACTGCGCATATTTGTCGCGAGACGAGCGGCAATTTCTTTCAAAATTGTGTCCCCTGTGTCGTGACCTAATATGTCATTAACACGTTTAAAGTGGTCAACATCAAAAACAACAATGCTAAACGGCGTATTGCTTTCAGAAAGCTCGTCAAACAAGGAGGGTATTGCATTATCAAAATAACGGCGATTGCCCAAACCTGTTAATGGGTCAGTGACGACCATTTCCAAGCTTTGATTAAAGTCGTCTTTTAGACTGTCCGTGTAAAATTTTCGCTTGAGTTGCGTATTGGCCCGCGCCAGTAATTCTTGGCGCTCAACCGGGCGCATCAGCGTATCATTGATGCCTATATCGTAAGCCCGAACAAGTTTTGCTTGTTCTTCAGGATTGCCAATCGCTAAAATAGGAATATCTCGTGTTGTCGCATTTGATCGTAAACGGGCACAAAGCCGCAGGCCGTCAAATTTTTCAGATGTCAAATTAACGATCACCAAGTCAATTCTTTGCATGGCCTTTTCTAGGGCCATTTTTGGGTCTGTCTCGTATTGGATTTCGTGTAATTCTTGCAAAGGCGCTGACATGATTTCCATTGACCGTATGTGATCATCAACAATAAGCACCCGCCCTCTCCGCTTATCAAGCATGTCCAAGATCGGGCGCGATGTTTCTATAGAGTGCCCTGTATGGCTTAAAAGTTGATCCGTGACCATTTTTAACCGCAACAGTGATTTGACCCGCGCCATGAGATTAAAATCATCAATCGGCTTGGTAATGAAATCGTCCGCGCCAGCGTTCAGACCTCGAATTCTATCTTTTGTTTCTTCGAGTGCCGTCACCATTATAACAGGAATATGCCAAGTGTTCGGGTCGCTTTTGAGGCGTTTACAGGTATCAAATCCATTGAGGCCAGGCATCATGGCGTCGAGTAAAATCAAATCTGGTTTTTCTGATTGGGCCAGTTCCAAAGCTTTCGTCCCACTCATGGCGGTTACAACATCGTAATATTGCGCCGCGAGTTTAACCTCAAGCAAATGTAAATTGGGGGCCAGATCATCAACGATGAGGATGCGTGCGCTCACAACCGCGCTCTAATCTAAGAATTTGCGAATGGTCGCCAAGAAGGACGACACAGCAATAGGCTTGGAGATATACGCTTGGCAACCCCCATCTCTTATGCGTTTTTCGTCACCTTTCATCGCGAATGCCGTGACAGCTACGATTGGAATATCGGCCAAACTCTTGTCATTTTTAATCCACTTGGTCACTTCAAGGCCCGAGACTTCAGGTAATTGAATATCCATTAAAATGAGATCAGGTTTATACTTTTTAGCAATTTGGATAGCCTTAAGCCCCTCACGGGTTTCGCGGGTTTCGTACCCGTGTGCGCCCAGCAGATCAGAGAACAATTTCATGTTCAGTTCATTGTCTTCGACAATCAGAATTTTCTTTGGTATCGTTTGCAACATATCACCATTTCACCAATTCGTGCTTAAGCACCTTTTTATTATCTGGAAGTAAACACGAATAGTCTTAAATAACAGTGTCCAAACCAATAATACTTTGTTAAAAGAACATAAAGCGAACATAATAAATAACCGTAAACAAAATATGACAAATGCGAATCATCATAATTCAGGACTATGCAGAGATTGTGGCACAGATGTGGCGCACGGTGTTGAGCAATGTCCAAAATGCCGATCCTACCGCGTCTTGCATCATTCCGAACTGCGGCAACTCTCTATAGCCCATATTGATTGCGATGCTTTTTTCGCCTCCGTAGAGAAAAGGGACAACCCAGACATTGCCGATAAGCCTGTCATTATTGGCGGCGGCAGAAGGGGCGTTGTCGCGGCGGCCTGTTATAATGCCCGCGTTTACGGCGTTCATTCTGCCATGCCCATGTTCAAAGCCTTAAAAGCCTGCCCACAAGCAGTTGTGATAAGAGGTAATCACAGTCATTATTCACGCGAAGGAGAGCGAGTGAAAGCGATTATGCGGGACTATACCCCGCTTGTGCAATCGCTTTCCATCGACGAGGCATTTTTGGATTTAAAAGGTACGGAACGTTTGCACGGCGGCCCGCCGGCCCTCACCCTGATCAAAATGCAAAACCGAATTACCAAAGAAATTGGCATCACGGTCAGTGTGGGACTGTCTTATAATAAATTTTTGGCAAAAACCGCGTCTGATCTTGATAAGCCCAATGGGTTTGCCTTGATCGGTAAAGCAGAAGCTCTGGATTTTTTAGCCGACAAACCTGTCGATTTTATTTTTGGCGTTGGGCCTGCATTTGCCAAAACCTTAAAAAAAGCAGGCATTTTAACCATCAACGATGTCCGAAAATGGTCGGATAAAGATATGATGTTAAAATTTGGCGAAAGCGGGTTCAGACTGGCAAAACTAGCCCGAGCGGAAGATACAAGACCCGTCAACACACAAAGTATCCGAAAAAGCATTTCCACCGAGATCACCTTTAACACCGATATTTCAAGTGAAAATGAACTCACAGACAAGCTCTGGCAGGTTTGCGAGAAAACTTCTGACCGCGCCAAGGCCAAAAACATGGCAGGGTATGTGGTGACATTAAAACTAAAAACCAGCCATTTTAAATCCCTAACCCGAAGACGCACCCTAGCAGAGCCCGTTCAATTGGCCGACATCTTATATCAAACCACCCTGCCCTTATTACAAGCGGAAATTAGCGGTACAAAAACAGGGCACAAATTCCGCCTCATCGGAGTCAGCATTTCCAACCTGTGTGCGCCCTTAGGCGATTCTATAGATTTTCTAGATCCACAAGCCAAATTGCGCCGACAAGCCGAACGGGCCAGCGATATAGCCCGTGCCAAATTTGGTTCTAAGGCCGTTATGAAGGGGCGCTCCCTTAAGAAAAACATGACCTCACGAAAACGTGACGATAAATATAAATAACTTCACACATAACCTGATAAGCTTGCTAAGATACAGCAGGGGAAAACAAAAGTGTCCGAGAGGGCTTATAATAAAAACCAATGGGAGAATTCCAATGTCAGTACATTTCAAAGCCACAAAAACCATAGCGATCGGTGCAATACTCGCCGCAAGTGTCGGGTGCGCCACGTCATACACATCAACACCTAGCGCACAATTAAAACTAGATAACGCAGCCTCTTCAGAAGTAAGAGCAGCTTATTCGAGCTGGGTTGGCGGCGCTAAACTTTCTAAAAGCGCCAAAGAAAAATGTTACGGCGTTTCCTTAAAAGGCGAAAATGATTGCGGTGCGGCATCTGGAACGAGCTGCAAAGGCGCAAAAAGTGATTGTAAGGCTGGCGCAGGCGCAAGCTGTAAAGGCACAAAAGCTGCCGCGCATGACTGTAAAGCTGGTGCAGGTGCAAGCTGTAAAGGCACAAAAGCTGCCGCGCATGATTGTAAAGCAGGCGCAGGCGCAAGCTGTAAAGGCACAAAAGCTGCCGCGCATGATTGTAAAGCAGGC
>JAESQI010000321.1 GCA_016765255.1 Robiginitomaculum sp.
CGCAACTCATAACTTTCTTCCATCAATTTGGTGAAAGAGATTTATATGGGAGTGATTTTCCATAAAGGAAAACCTATGCAATAGAAAGATTAAAAAAATTCAAAGGAACCGAGATTATGGAAAGAGTCGCTGAGCAGGCTTTCATTTATTTTCATGAACATGATTTCAATCCAGAGCATCAAGCACAAACCCTAAATCAATTATTTACCCCAAACCGATTTCGACTTATTAAAGAGTTTACAGAGCCTGATAGGTATGAGGGTGAGCATAGAGATGGTGTACTGTATTTTGTACTATTTAACGATTCTTCCGATCTCATTGCCGCAACAACTTTAGTGGCACTAAGTGATGAATATGTGCAGTCGCAACTATCAAAGGCCTAAAAACGTATTTATTCAAGGGATTTCTTGGTACGATTACAATTGCGGCATCATTAACTGAAAGTGTATTGAAGCTTTTACTTGATGAACTGAAGGTAGAGTATAACCCTAATGAAGGTGATATTAGAAAGTTCTATCGCCTGTTAGGCCTAACGGCAACAACTCCGCCCGAAAACGACACTTTTCGGAACAAATATCTGACGTTAGAGAGACCATAAACCTAGCGATTATCGATGACCCGAATTGCCTTTCCTTGTGAACGTGGAACGCCGCCTTCTGGCTTAATCTCTATCATTGACGAAACCCCAATTCTGGCTTTGATATGATGGGCTAGGTTTGTTGCGGCAGCTTTAATGGCGTCACTAGGGATGTCTGGCCGACCCTCAACACTTATTGAAATTGTGTCCATATGTCCTTTTTTGGAAAGGGTAATTTGATAATGGGGTGATAAGGCAGGTTCTTGTAATATTATTTCTTCGATTTGCGACGGGAATACGTTGACGCCGCGAATGATCATCATGTCATCTGTACGAGCATTTATCCGTTCAAACCGCCTATGGCTAAATGCCGTGCCTGGTAATAGCCGTGTTAAGTCTTTGGTGCGGTAGCGAATAATAGGCATGGCTTCTTTGAAAAGCGAGGTGAGTACAAATTCACCACTTTCCCCATCGGGGAGAGGGGTGAATGTATTAGGATCAATGATTTCAGGCAGAAAAGCATCTTCCCAAATATGAGCGCCGTCTTTGGTTTCCACACATTCATTGGCAACACCTGGGCCCATAAGCTCTGACAGTCCGTAAATATCAACGGCGTCGATATTAAAACGCTGCTCTATTTCTTGGCGCATTTCTTCGCTCCACGGTTCTGCGCCGTGAATTGCGACTTGCAACGACGTATGCTGGGGATCAAGCCCGCGTTCTTCAAACGCATCGGCGAGAGCCAGCATATAGGAAGGGGTCACCATGATAATCTCAGGTTCAAAATCGATTATCATCTTCACCTGTTTTTCAGTTTGCCCGCCAGACATGGGAATAACAGAGCAGCCGAGTTTTTCCGCCCCGTAATGTGCGCCAAGACCGCCGGTGAAAAGCCCGTACCCGTAAGCGACATGGAGCTTGTGCTCGGGGCGTCCACCCGAGGCGCGGATGGAGCGGGCAACAAGACCAGCCCATATATCAATATCATTTTGCGTATAGCCAACAACGGTTGGCTTGCCTGTTGTGCCTGATGAAGCATGAATACGAACGACATCTTTCATGGGCACTGCGAACATACCAAAAGGATAAGACAGTCTTAGGTCTTCTTTTGTCGTGAACGGAAATTTAGATAAATCACTAAGATGGATTAAATCGTCCGGGTGGACATTTGCATTATCATATTTCTTTTTATACATAGGGACATTGTCATAAGCGTAGTGCAGAGCCCATTTTAATTTTTTTAGCTGTAGGGCTTCTATTTCGTCTCTACTTGCGGCGAGTATTGGTTCTTGCTTTACACACTCATCAATAACTTTTCCCATATGTTTTATCCAGTCAAATTATGAGTAATGATACAATCAATAGTGATTGTGAACCGCTCAGGTTTTGCCAGAGACTGTTAATTTATAGGCGAAAGTGGAATTATGAGCAACAAGTATTCAATTGAACTGTGTCAGCGTATGTTTTTCTTTGGTCTCTTTGGTCTCTTTGGCGGAAGTGAAATTATATACCATTACGTAGTTATAATAAAATTGAGTTCTGTTTTACATTTTTGTAAATACTGATAAAAACAAGCAAACCAAATAACAGGGGGAAATTATGATTGAAAACCACAGCCATGAAAATGAAAAATTCCATCGACTGGTCCAAATGCGGGCTCGCGTTATTTGGCCGCTTAGTACATTCTTAGTGATGGCCTTAGCAGGGAATTTGTATTTAATGTCGTCTGGAGCTGCTCTTGGTTCCACTACAGTCTTTAAAGGCGGAACGATCACGATTGCCATAGTATATTCAATATGTCTCGTGTTTTTTGGAGCCTTCATAGCGGGCTTTTATGTCTGGTGGGCTAATACCAAACTTGATCCATTGATGAAACAGGTTCGTGAGCAAGCGGAAAAATCAGGGGGACGCAAAGGTGCATAATTTTATAAAGTGTTTAGGCTATATTGGTTTAGCCATGCTCTCACTATTTGCAGTCTCAATTTCAGCATATGGGGCGAGTATTGAGGGCAGTGTTGAAAAACAAGAAACCAATATTTACGCCATTTCAATATTTTTAATTTTCGCGCTTTCAACTCTTGGCATAACATGGTGGGCCGCCCGGCGCACCAAGACAAAAGAAGCTTTCTATACGGCATCCGGCGGGGTAACGCCCATGCAAAATGCACTCGCGATTGCAGGTGATTTCATGTCAGCGGCAACCCTTTTAGGCATTACCGGGCTCATGTTTTTTAGAGGCTACGACGGATATATATTAAGCTTTAGCATTGTTGTAGGCTGGGCTATAATGCTGATGATCATTGCGGAACGCTTTCGAAATTTAGGCCGTTTTACCTTTGTAGATGTTATCAGTTATCGATTGGAAGGGCATTCCGTTCGCATTTTGATGGCCGCTTGCTCTCTCGTCGTCATCGTGTTTTATTTGATAGGGCAAATGGTTGGCGCCGGAAAATTGATACAGTTATTATTTGGCCTAGACTATATATATGCGATCATCATTGTTTCAGCTCTCATGGTTCTATATGTGACATTTGGCGGCATGATTGCCACCACATGGGTTCAAATGATCAAGGCGGTTTTACTTCTTGGCGGCGGCGCATTTATAGCCTTCGCATTGCTGGCGAAATTTAATTTTAGCTTTAGTGAAATGCTACAAGCCAGCGTTAATGTTCACCCGAAAGGGCAGGCGTTGTTAGAGCCTGGCGGATGGCTTAAGAAAAGCTCTTTAAATGTGTGGACAGTTGGACTGACTATGTGTTTTGGCATATTAGGGCTGCCACATGTTTTAATGCGGTTCTTTACTGTTAAAGATGCAGCGGGCGCACGAAAATCAGTTGCATATGCTACCCTCATTATGGCGCTGTTTTATATTTTCATCCTTATTATTGGCCTTGGTGCTGTCGCTATATTGTGGGGCAACCCTGACTATTATGACGCTTCTGGAAACATCATCGGCGGAAGCAATATGGTAGCGTTGCATGCGGCAAAATCTCTCGGCGGAGATTTGTTTCTTGGATTTATGTCCGCAGTTGCATTTGCAACAATTCTCGCGGTTGTTGCCGGCTTAACATTAGCTGCTTCAGCAGCGATTGCTCATGATCTCTATGCGGTTGTTATAAAAGACGGTAAAGCTGACCCAAAGACAGAGCTTAGAATTTCAAAAATATCTGTTTTAGTGATTGGCGCTTTGAGCATTGTTTTAGGGGTGGTTTTTGAAACGCAAAATATCGCGGTTATAACGGCCTTCGCACTTGCCATTGCGGCGAGTGTGAACTTTCCTTTGTTATTGCTCTCAATGTATTGGCGCGGATTAACGTCTCGGGGAGCCGTAATCGGCGGCACTATGACTTTTGTTCTTACCATTATTATTATTATTTTCAGCGACAATATTTGGGTCATGGTCTTGGGCAATGAAAAAGCTATTTTCCCCTATATATACCCAACTATATTTACAATGCCGGCGGGGTTTGTACTTATGTGGTTTTTCTCAACCACCGATAAAAGCGCAAAAGCTAACTTAGAAAAAAGTAGATTTAACGAGCAATTCTTTCGTTCAGAAACAGGTTACGGCGCAGATAAAGCTTCGAAGCATTGATCCGTATTCTGGTCATTCGGTGCAAAAGCTTAGAAGGAATTGCGCCTAATAACCAACCGTTATATCGGCTAAATTCATACCGCAAAAAGGTGCTGGGCCGATACTTTGAATTTCGATGATTTTTACACCAGATAGAATGCTCATATTTGTCTCCGCTGGTTTTGATTGTGTCAAAAAATATGCGTAAGGACACTGGCACTGATACATATACTGGCACTGATACATAATACTGGCATTGTGGAACTACTGGCAATGTGGGGCAAAAAACAACACTCCAGTCAAGCAGACTTCAAAGCTAATCTCGGGAGCTTTGCTTAATAGCTAACGTTCATCCCCGCACGAACATCTTGTTGGATGCCATATTGAGCGAATGGATACCGGAACCCATTTTTTGCCAAAGCCCGCATGCCTGTAATTGCTTTCTCTAAGTGTTCAGGGGGGAGTGCCATAAGCATTTCATCATCAAGTACGCCGCCGTAACGGCGCTCTGCAAAACAAGGAATCGATAAGGATGGTTCTCTCAATTTCAGTGCGCGTCCCCAGCTGTCGGCGCAGGCTGACTCGCCTACAACAGACCAATCGAACCGCTTAAAACCTGACCATTGCAAGCCATTGATAAAATAAATCATAGCGCC
>JAESQI010000322.1 GCA_016765255.1 Robiginitomaculum sp.
AAGGGCTACATCATTTGGCCAAAGTGATAATATTTGTTGCGGGCTAACAGTGCCAAGGATTGGCCCACCAATTTTCAGGGCAGATAATTTTCCATTTGTCAGGCGCTGGGCAAAAATCTTCAAATTGGTTTGAAAGCTGCCAAAATCAACATTGAACGCGTCAAAATTTATGGAGCGTTCAACGAAATCAAGTGTTCCTTTGATTTTACTCTCACCCAGAAGAATAGGCCCAGAATATTTCTCACCCGGATTTATACGGCCTTCATGCATGGATATTTCAAATGCAATAGGTGTTTTGAAAAATCCGAGTTCGGCAGTGCCTATATTTTTAATTTGTCCGAAAAAATTCCCAGTAACTGGCTCGCTTTCAATCTTAAAATCGGGTATGTTAATGGCTTGGCTTTGCGCGTCATAGCGGGCGTCTATATGGGCGCTATCAAATTGCTTATAGGTTTTCCCGGTTTTTAATTTCCCCTGCCCAACATCCATTTTCACGAATAAATCATTGAGTTGCGCCCCCGGTAGAACTTGCACCTTCATTTCTAAATCAACAGGCGCGTCCAAATCTGCCAAGGCTGCAAATGTCCCAAGTTTTGGCGCGATATCGACAGGATACAAAGCCTTTACGTGCGCGTTAATGTCAAAAGAATTACGGGCCAAGTTGGTTTTTACGTCTAATTGGAAGGGCGCAACTCTCTCTTTTTTCCAAATATTTCCATTGCTTTGGATACTGATTGTCTCACCATCATTTTCATAGACACCATCAACATCTGAAAGGGTCAGCGAGAATTGGTTGATTTGATCTTCAAAATAAACATCAGCAGATTTGACAATTATAGTGGCAATCGCGTCTATTTGAGCCGACGGCGATGTATCTATTTGATTTTTGGACAGCCATAACGGCCCAACTTTTTCGTAAGTTTCGGGTGTACCAAGACCCATTTGCACACGGCCCCGCCCGTCTCTCGACACAGTCAATGCCCCGCCGTCAACATAGAGCGTTGTCAATATAGGGCGGCTTAATAATTTTGGCGCAAGGGTGAATTCGCCGCGAATTTCATTGATGTTTTGGAACTCTCCATTTTGACCTGTAATTTTTATATGGCTGGCCCGAATTTCAATGGCGCGTTTTTCCTGTATCCAATGGGCCTTATAGGTTTGAATATCTGCCGACTTCCCAGAAAATGCACCTGAAAACCAATGCTCGTAATGTGGTTTGAAAAATTTCAAATCAACCGACTGTCTGTTCATCAACACCCCGATAGCCCCGAGCCAAAAAATTGCCAGTGTCATCACGACACTCATGAACTCCAAAAAAACACGGGGGGCTAGTTTTGCAAGTTTGCGTGCAATGCCAAGGCCAGTCGTTTCCATCTTTGCCCAAGGGTCATTTTTTGCACCTAAGACACTCACGACTGACTTGCTCTTTTGCCCTGTTTGCGTCATAAAATTTCCACAGACCAACTTGGGCAATTCGGGCAATTCGAGCAAGAAACAGGATATATTATGGACATTGGACAAAACGCACCAGAATTCACTCTACCAACAGATAGTAGCGGCCTCGTCTCGCTCTCAAGTTTACGTGGAAACATGGTTGTCCTGTATTTCTACCCAAAAGATAACACGCCGGGTTGCACATTAGAAGCTACCTCGTTTAGCCAACTTAAAAAAGGCTTTGATGCATATGGCGTTAAGATTATTGGTGTTTCTAAAGATTCGCCACGAAAACATGACAATTTCAAGAAAAAGTACGATTTGACCATCACCCTGGCATCTGACGCAGAGGACGAAATGCTCAGTCGGTATGGAGTGTGGATTGAGAAAAAACTTTATGGGCGCGTATATATGGGCATTGAGCGTGCGACTTTTCTCATTGATGCAGACGGCAAAATCGCTCATGTTTGGCGCAAAGTAAAAGTCAAAGATCATGCGCAAGACGTGCTAGAGACAGTCAAGTCATTGGCAAGCTAATGCAGAGTGTTTCCCGTGCCGCTTGCGAAGTCCTTACTGCAAAGCTCCCCGCAGACAAAGTACAAGCCGCCCATGCATTACGTACCCTTTGGAATACAGGAAAGCTAGAGATCTTTGTAGATACACAATGTGTTGTGCCCACGAATCCTGGCAGACCTGATACTCCTCATTTAGTGGAACCTTCTGAATTAAAACGTCGGAGATTAGGTAGCGTTCATGGCCGATCCGCGCTCTTGCATGCCATCGCCCATATTGAATTTAACGCCATTGACCTCGCCGCCGACATGGTCGCGAGGTATAGCAATGACACACGGATTTCAGATCAGCAGCGACATGAATTTATATCTGACTGGATTGGTGTATGTGATGATGAAGCCCGACATTTTGGTATGGTCAATACTCGTCTGCAAGAATTGGGCAGTTTTTACGGCGAAAATTCCGCTCACAATGGCCTATGGGAAGCAGCGCTTTCAACCATGGATGATCTGGCAGCGCGCCTCGTCATTGCGCCAATGGTATTGGAAGCACGCGGCCTTGACGTCACCCCCAACATGATCAAAAAACTAGAGAATGTAGGTGACAATAAAAGTGCAGATATCCTTAAAATTATTTATGAGGACGAAATTGGTCATGTTGCGGCTGGTGTAAAATGGTTTTTCTATCTTTGTGAACACGAAAACCGTGAGAAAAAAGCCTATTTCAAAGAATTATTAGCTTTACACTTTCGTGGGTCTTTAAAGCCTCCATTTAACGAAAAAGCCCGTAAAATGGCTGGTTTACCAGATGATTTTTACTTGGGTTGACATTAAAGTCTTATAAATAGCAATAATTAACCATAATTTTCATTAAATATTAGCTCTTAACCATAGAATTGTCTTGAATTATCAGGCAATTTTCTATCCTATAGGGGAAATCAAGATACAAATTTTGGGGATACATGTTCGCAGACACATTAACAACGCTAAAAGAGCGCACGTTAAAAACGTTTCCTGAACGTCAGTTTATTCATAGAACTGGCGGTAAGGTAAACTATTTTATCTTAACGACTCGGGCTCAACTTATCATTAGTGGCATTATCGGCACTATTTTATTATGGTGTTTATTTACGATTGCCAGCATGTTTTGGGACGCCAGCCCGCTACGCTCATCAACACATCAATTAAAAGTACAAAAAGAAGAGTTTAACCGTCACCTCGTGGATTTGGACGCGCAAGTTACCGATGCCCGCGAACTACTTGGCATGCAACAAGAAAAATTCGAACAAGCGGCTGAAAGCTTTGAACAAAAACACAATACAATCGTGACGATGTTAACCCAAGGCAGAGTTGCAGAGAAAGAGAACGACCTCAATTCGTCTATTTACGCACAAAGCAAAATCCTAATGTCGCCCCTCACCCTTGATGTTATAGAGAGACAGGCTCGGATAGAGTTTTCTCAACAAACCCCTATGCAGACGGGTACGGTTTTGGACGCTTCATTAACGAGTATTGAACTTGATCAAAACAACATTCTCATTTCTGGCGACGCAAATATGCAAACGCGCATTGAAAGAGACCGCGCTATTCTCAGTGCGACAGGAATTCCCTTTGCCAAGATATTGAAAAACGGCCCAGCAGGGGTTGGCGGCCCATTTATTGCACTGGATGAAAAGGGCAAATCTGCTCATACTGATCAACAACAAACTGGCGGGTTTTTATCGCGCTTGGACAATATCCAAGCCCGCGCCACCGAAGTCGAAGCCTTAGACAAAGCCTTGGCCTCTGTCCCCCTTGCCTTCCCCATTGACGCAGAACATTATTTAACCAGTCCATATGGTCGACGCAAAGACCCGTTTACAAAACGGCCAACCAAACATAGTGGTATAGATTATGCATCCTACAGAATGGCTCCAATTGTCGCGACGGCAGACGGCAAGGTTAGTTTTGTTGGCCGCAGAGCTGGATATGGCCGCGTTGTCGAGATTAAACACGGGCACGGATTTAAAACCCGCTACGCACATCTCGCCAAAACATATGTCAAACGTGGACAGAAAATTGAAAAAGGTGAAAAAATTGCTGGAATGGGGTCGTCAGGACGTAGTACAAGCACTCATCTTCATTATGAAGTGTTCTTTGAAAAACGCGCACAAGACCCGAGTCTATTTATAAAAGCTGGAAAATATGTTCAATAAGCCTATTTCTCAATCCCCGTCTGAACCAACACGAAAAACGAGCTCAGCACGAATGTCGTCAAAAGCACCGTCTATCCTCAGTCAAGACCTTGTTGTGACAGGTGAAATTAACACAGAAGGAGATGTGCAAATAGAGGGCCGTCTTGACGGTAATATAAATGCGGCAACCTTAACTATTGGAGAAAAAGGGTTCGTCAATGGGAAAATTAAAGCGGGCACGGTTCTCATTCACGGCAAGGTGACTGGAAAAATAGAAGCGACAACAATAGAATTGTCAGAAACGGCGAATGTATTGGCAGATCTTGTTCAAGATCATTTGTCCATAGCCAACGGCGCTTTTTTTGATGGTAAGTGTTCCCGTAAAACAGCTCCGACGAGCGCACCCAAATCTAATTCACCGCTTCAAAAATAAAGCTTCGAGAGCATATCTTGAGTACAGTTTACTCCGCATTCGTGTCCGCATCAATTTTTGCAGCTAAAGACGCCTCAAGAAACGCATCCAAATCCCCATCTAAAACACCATTTATATCAGACGTTTCTACACCTGTTCGCAGGTCTTTTATCATCTGGTATGGTTGTAGAACGTAAGAGCGAATTTGGCGTCCCCACCCAATTTCCGACTTACTATCTGCCTCGGCTTGGGCCGCGTCTTCACGTTTTTTAAGTTCCATTTCATATATCCGCGCCCGTAACATATCCCAAGCTCGCGAACGGTTTTTATGCTGGGAACGGTCATTTTGGCATTGAACGACGATGCCGCTAGGCTTGTGGGTAATCCGCACAGCACTATCGGTTGTGTTGACATGTTGCCCCCCCGCGCCAGAGGCTCGGTATGTATCCACTCTGCAATCAGACTCGTTGATATCAATAACAATATTATCGTCGATTTGAGGGTAAACCCACGCACTGGCAAAGCTTGTATGCCGCCTTGCACTCGAATCAAATGGGGAAATGCGGACAAGGCGGTGAACACCTGATTCAGTTTTTAACCACCCATAGGCATTATGACCTTTAATCAAAATCGTAGCAGATTTAATCCCAGCTTCGTCTCCTGATTGCTGTTCTAAAACCTCTACCTTCATGCTGTGGGCATTGGCCCAACGTATATACATCCGCAAAAGCATGGCGGCCCAGTCTTGGGCTTCCGTCCCACCAGCCCCCGGATGTATCTCTATGAAGGCGTTGTTAGTATCGGCTTCACCCGATAATAAGGCTTCGATTTCCGCCTTCTCTGCTTTTTTATGCAACTGTGCTAAACTGGCTAGGGTTTCAGATACAATATCATCATCGGCTTCTAACTCCGCCAATTCACTGAGTTCCAATATATCAGTAAGGTCAGTTTCAAACGTTTCAATTTGCGTAAATGCCTGCTCTAAATTCCCCCGTTCGCGCATAAGCTCTTGCGCCATTTGCGGGTCATCCCAAAAGTCAGGTTTTTCGATCAAAGCATTAAGCTCGGCTAGTCGGCGTGTTGACGTCTCTCCGTCAAAGACGCCTCCTTAACAGTGCAAGAGACTGCTTAATTCCTGTTGCGAGTTTATCGTGTTCCGCACTCATAATAGTTCCATTGAAAGTTTTTAAAGCCGAAACGTTCCCTAATACAGACCATCATCCAAGTCTACTTCATCTTGTGTCTGTTCTGGTTTTTTTGGTTTTTTGTTTGTCTTTGGTAAATTTTTAAGGGGTGCAGTTAGTTTTGACTTATCAATTACAGGCTGGTTTTTAACTGTCTCTGGGTTCTGACCTTTACCTTCAGGCTTATCAATTTTGGTTAAAACTTTGTCGGCAGGTGTCCCTGTTTTTACCTTGCCAAATTCATAATCATATCCCAAATTGTCATTGCCCCGCCCTCCAATGTTAATCTTAGAACCAACCCCGCCTATGCGTGGTTCTGTGCCTGGCTTAAATGCTTCGTAAATAAACCCAGGCGCGCCTATATAAGACGGCTCCCCGCTATATTGATCAACGGGCACAAGGGACACACCTTCGGGGATGCGAAACGATACTTTTGGTTTATTTTTCAACACATCGTTCATAAAGAAGCGAAAAATTGGCCCCGCAGCTTTTGCCCCTGTTTCAGTCCCCAAAGAGCGCGGCAAATCATAACCAACATAAACGCCCGTAACTAAATCTGGTGAAAATCCCATAAACCAAGCGTCTTTAAAGTCATTGGTTGTCCCTGTTTTACCAGCGATTGGACGACCTAGTCTAAGCATTTGCCGCCCGGTTCCCCGCTTCACAACGCCTTCAAGCAGAGATGTAATCTGATAAGATGTCACAGGGCTTAAAACCACATCCCGTTCATCAGGAAGTTCAGGCGGAGTGGAAAAATCCCAATTGTCAATGGCGCACTCTGGACATGAACGATTGTCATGCAGATAAACCGTTTTACCCTTATTATCCTGAACCCGGTCAAGAAGAGTGGGGGTCACTTTTTTACCGCCATTTACAATGCTGGCATATGCAGACGCTAACCGTAACAATGTGGTTTCGCCAGCCCCCAAAGCCCATGCCAATTCTGGCTTAGTTTCGTCGTAAATTCCAAAATTTCGACCATAACGCCCGATCAAAGTCATACCAATATCATTGGCGAGGCGGACAGTCATGGCATTGCGTGATTTTTCCAGACCAAGCCGCAAGGTAGATAGACCGTAAAACCTTCCCGCATTAAAGTTAGCAGGTTTGTAAAACCTTGGCCCACATTCTTTTTCTTCTTCTTCCGCGCTGTCGACGCCTAATATGTCCAAACTTTCTCGCAACGCAATTTCGCTCGGCACTGTCTCAGGAACCTCGGAATTTACCTCATCTTCACTTTGTCCATCTTCACTTTGTCCATCTTCACTTTGTCCATCTTCACTTGGCAATCCAAACCTGAGCACCGCCAATCCTTCATTTTGCTGGTCTTTGCAGCTTTCATCACGGTCATTATGTTCAATGACAAATGGTGCGTCGAGTATCTTGCTCACGGGTGTAAAGCCGCTATCAAGTGCTGCGGCATATACAAAAGGCTTGAATGCGGACCCGGGCTGTCGATAGGCTTGTGTGGCTCGGTTAAACTGGTTTTGATTAAAGCTATATCCACCGACAAGTGCGAGAACACGCCCTGTGTGCGGATCCATGGCGATCAAGCCGCCATTGACCTCGGGTACTTGGCGCAAATTATAATCACTGTCTGATTTTGGTTTTAATTCTACCAAAATCACGTCACCAACACTTAAAACCTCTGGGATAGTTTTTGGGGCCAAACCCACTTTTCCGTCTTCGAGGGCTTTTGCCGCCCAATCAATATCGTCAATTGAGAGTGTACCTGTCTTTTCTTCCAAAAGGGCGAGTTGGGCTTTTTTATTGTCGACCTCAGACACAATAGCCAAAACCCACGGATCTGTATCAACTGGTTTTTTAAATGTTTTGAAACTGTCTTGCCACTCACCCTCCATATCCAAAACGCCGAGGGGGCCACGGTAGCCATGCCGACGATCATACATTTCCAAACCTCTGCGCAAGGCTTTACGCGCTGCTAATTGCATTTTCGTGTCCAGAGTTGTGCGGATGGATAAACCACCTTCATTGAGTTGAGTTTCGCCGTAAAGCTTATTGATTTGCTTACGCACTTCGGCAACAAAATACTCTGCGGCTAAGTATTCATCGCCAAATAAACGATCTACAAGAACCAAATCTTCTTGTTTCGCCTCTAAAAGTTCGCTGTTACTTATATACCCGTCAGCCTCCATACGGTTCAGAACATAATTCCTACGATTGAGCGCTTTTTGCATATTTTTATCAGGTTGATAATTATTGGGCCCCTTCACTAAACCTGCAAGGTAAGCGCTTTGTCCGATGCTAAGATCATCCAATGGCTTGTTGAAGTAATTAAGAGACGCCCCAGCAATGCCGTAGGCTCTGCGCCCAAAAAACACATCATTTAAGTAAAGTTCTAATATTGTGTCCTTGCTCATGGCTTTTTCAATGCGCTTGGCTATAAATATTTCCCGAATTTTACGGTCGATTTTACGTTCATTACCAACAAGAAAATGTTTAGCCACTTGTTGGGTTAAGGTAGAGCCCCCTTCGAAACGTTCTCCTTTAAATAAATGTCCGATATTTGCGACCATTGCCCGACCAAACCCTTTCAGATCGAAACCATTATGCGTGTAAAACCTCTGATCTTCCGAAGCCACCAGTGCATGTTGGATTTGTTTTGGGATGGATTGAATGGGGACAAATACACGTTTTTCTATGCCGTATTCGGCAATTAACTTGCCGTCCCCCGCATGAACGCGAGACATCACGGCGGGCGAGTAATCTTGCAGCGTGGTGACACTGGGCAAATCCCGCGTGGCGCGAATAATATAGACGCCGATAAATATCAGGGCAAATAAGCCTAGCACCAAGCCAACAACAAACAGCTTTTTAAATACGGCCCATGCCTTGGGCCATTTGCTGGGCTTTTTAGGGGCGTTGTGCGGCGGCACTGGAGCGCTATCTATTGTTTGCGTATTCATATCAGCCTTTATGCCAGTAATTTAGGCACAATTGTGACCAATACCGACTCAGTTCCTTATACTGCCTAGCGGCTCGCCTGTAACTTATTTTGTGCGTTAAAATATGAATTGATTGACTTCGTCACTGTTTTCATCAATTTCTTGCGGTGTTTGGCACTATTGAGCAAGGCTTCATCTTTCTTATTTGATATAAACCCCATCTCAAGCAAAACAGCAGGCACATCGGGCGCCAGCAAAACATAAATATTACCTTGGCGGTGTGTATTGCCAAGCAGAACAGTTTGTTTCTTTAAATTCGGAATTAAGATATCCGCAAATTCATCTGATTTTGACAAAGTTGACCGCTGCGCCAAGTCCACAAGAATATTGGCCACGGGATCAGAATGCGCGGCAAGGTCAACATCAAGTATCCAGTTTTGAGTTTGTGTTATATTTTGACCCCGCTTTTGCGCTCGGTCGGCAAGTGTGTAAACAGACGCCCCGCGAATAGAGCGCTTTGACAAAGAGTCCGCATGTAAAGAAATGAACAAATCAGCCCTCGCCTTACGCGCAATTAAAAGTCTCTTTTCCAAGTCTACATATGTATCTTTCGAGCGTGTGAGGACAACTTTGTACTTCCCTGTTTTCAAAAGTTGTTTGCGAAGCTCCAAAGCCGCTTTTAAGGTCACATACTCTTCTCGGACTTTTTTAGCCCCAATCGCCCCCGGGTCACGCCCTCCATGTCCAGGGTCAATGACAATTACGCGCTTTTTGAAATTTGATGAGCGATGACGCGGCTTCAACGAGGGGAAAGGAATGACATTATCCGCGCGTATCACTGGCTTTTTTACAACAGCTTTTCGGTATGATGCTTTCAAACTTGGAATCGCGATTTGATTGCTTACTCTTTCTCTGACCACAGACGTTTTATTTGTATCTGCACTAGATATGGCGGGTACAATGAGGCAAAGACACATAGTGCACAGCCAAACCAAACTTACTTTTACTGCTAAATTCATAAAGCCAATATGAAGACATAGGTTTGACAGAAGGTTGCTAAAAATCATGGCAATGATATAAAAACACTTTTCTTCATATTAAGCTTTTAAAGCGAGCATTCTTGTGCGAGAAGGTCAGATAGGGCGAAAACGATTCAAGGTTACGCCCTATTTCACCGCAAGAGCGGTAATAAAGGTTATTTATGTACTCCACCCGCACATCCACCCTTCATACATATGGGCAATCCCATAATTTATCTATGAAGAACAATGGGTTCGTGCGATTGGCGACATTTCTAAAATTACAAATTTTAACACACATATGGCCACATGTATTGGCGAAGCTCACTCACTTTTTCAGGTTTATTACAAAACCATGCATAAGTATATCCGAGCGCGCATTCCGTGGCCGAAACGGAGATATTTATGTCAAAGAAAATGTTGATCGACGCCTCCCACCCGGAAGAAACCCGCGTGGTGATTGTCGACGGAACACGCGTCGAAGAACTTGATTTTGAAAGCAAGAATAAGCGACAATTAAGAGGAAATGTATATCTTGCACGGGTCACACGGGTTGAACCGTCCCTGCAAGCTGCATTTGTTGAATATGGTGGCAATCGCCACGGTTTTCTCGCATTTAGTGAAATTCACGCGGATTATTACCAAATCCCGCACGAAGACCGCATGGCGCTCTTAGAGGCGGAAAAGGCGGAAAGCTTAGAGGAAGACGCAGAAGAAGAAAGTAAGCGATCCTCAAAACACAAAAATTCTAAAGCAAAAAAAGACGACAAAAACAGTGACGAAACTGATGACAGTCAATCTGAAGACGCATCGGGAAAAACCGAGAATGATAACGAAGACAAGAGCGATGATAACGGCGAGGACGACATTGCCGACGCTTCTGAAAAAGAAGCAGAAGACGAGCAAAATAAAATGTTGGGCGCGCGCCGCAAACGTCAATCCAGACGTCGCTATAAAATTCAAGAAGTCATTAAGCGTGGCCAGATACTATTGATCCAAGCGGTCAAAGAAGAGCGCGGCAATAAAGGTGCTGCCATGACCACATATCTCTCCCTTGCGGGTCGGTATTGCGTCCTTATGCCCAACACCCCACGCGGCGGTGGAATTTCCAGAAAAATAAGTAATGGCTCTGACCGTAAGCGCCTCAAAGCCGTCATGAGCGAACTCTCCGTGCCCCAAGGCATGGGCGTTATTGTCCGCACAGCGGGTGCAAAACGTACTAAAGTCGAGATCAAACGCGATTATGATTATCTTTCGCGTCTTTGGGATACCATTCGCGACAAAACCCTCAAATCTATCGCCCCTGCCCTCATTCACGAGGAAGGCAATTTGGTCAAACGTTCGATCCGTGATTTATATGGCAAAGACATAGACAGTATTTTGGTTCAAGGGGACGAGGCCTACCGCGTTGCCAAGGATTTCATAAAAATGCTCATGCCGAGCCACGCTAAAAATGTTCAGCCCTATAAGGACGATATTCCTCTGTTTTTACGCTATCAAGTGGAACAACAAATCGAAACCTGCCTTGAACCCATCGCCCAGCTAAAATCGGGCGGCTATCTGGTTATTCATCCAACCGAGGCATTGGTGTCAGTTGATGTCAATTCAGGGCGTTCCACCAAAGAACGTAATGTCGAGCGAACCGCCCTTAAAACCAATTTGGAAACTGCCGACGAATTAGCAAGGCAAATGCGCCTGCGAGATTTGGCAGGCCTTATTGTCGTTGACTTTATTGACATGGATGAGAACCGCAATAACCGCGCCGTTGAAAAACGCATGCGAGACGCGCTCAGTCGTGACCGTGCCCGGGTGCAAATGAGCAAAATTTCTCAATTTGGCTTGATGGAAATTTCAAGGCAGAGACGGCGCCGTAGCTTACTTGAAGGTTCTACCGCCTCTTGTGAGCATTGCCACGGTGTTGGGCGTAAACGCTCAACCGAATCCAGTGCACTCAAAGCCATTCGCGCTGTTGAAGAAGAAGGCATCCGTGGACGTTCAAGCCGTATCCGTTTGAAAGTCACACCTGACGTTGCTGAATACATTCTCAACGAGAAACGTGATTTGCTCAATCAAATCGAAGCTTCAACAAATATGTTTACTGAAATAGTCTCAGAATCAAGCTTCATCAGGCCACAATTTGAAATCGAATCTTTGGTTGCCAATCCAGACCAGAAAACCGATCCGCTGGAAATGGTGATTAAAGAAAACCGCAAAGCCAATCATCAACGTAAAAATAAAAACCCAAATGATAAAGACAAGCAAACCCAAGCTGAAGAGTCTCACGACAAAATTGAAACCACAGATGAGGACAAACCAGCAAAACGCAAACGTCGCCGTGGTCGCCGTGGCGGACGTGGGCGCCGTAATGATGCAGAGACTGCAAATGTTGAAACGTCTCCATCTGAAAATGTACAATCTGAGGACAAGCAAAAATCAGACACAAATAAAGCTGATGAAAACCCAACTCAGAAACCGGCTAAAAAGGCAATTGCTGATACCAAAGAAGATACATCAGAAGCCAAACCCAAAAGAGCCCGCCGTCCACGCAAAATAGCGAGCAAGGCCCAAACTACCACACAGGCAGACAAGCCAACTGCTGAGGCTAATAAGCCAATGCCAGCCAAGAAAGAGCCACCCAAAGCGACTAAAAAGGGAAAAGAAGATAAAGTTGAGCCAGAAACCAAAAAAACATCAACAAAAAAAGCTGCTCCTAAGAAAACAGTCGCTAAAAAGGCAGTGACTAAAAAGGCAGTGACTAAAAAGGCAATTACTAAAAAGGCTGTAAAAACACCAAAAGACAAACCTGAAGTCACTAAAAAAGCTAAACCCGCTCCTAAAAAACCGTCAACGGCAAAGGTAGAAGACAGCCCGAAGGCGGCAAAAGAAAGCGAGTCCACGCCAGCAAAGAAAGGGTGGTGGAAAAAACGAAACCCATTCAACTAAGCGTTTGGATAGCTTAAAGACCACAGTTTCTAACAATTCTGTAACTTGCATGCTTGCCTCACATATCCGACACACAGATTAGTGATGTTCAATAGATTGGATATTGTGGAAATTATGGTTATACTTGCCACGGCACGTCATTCAAATGATTGCCCAGAGGATTGATCACGGTAATTTCAAGGAGAAGATGAAAACTTATTATTTACATATCTTGCGTTTTTTAACGCGCCTGTGGAAATTTTCTCTCCTGATTGCGGTTTGCATAACGCTTCCTAGCTTGGCGACCGCGCAATCTCTTTTGCGAGACACCGAGATCGAGCAAACATTGCGGGCCTATACAAACCCCATTTTAAGAGCCGCCAATTTAAACACGTCCAGTGTAGATATGTATCTGGTGAATGACAAAACATTGAATGCCTTTGTTACGCGGGGGCAAAATATTTTTATCCATACGGGCCTTATTCTTGAAGCCGAAAACCCGAACCAACTTAAAGGCGTGATAGCCCACGAATCTGGTCATATTGCAGCGGGCCATCTTGTGCGCCGTGATCGCAGTAATCGTAGTGCATATGGCTCCATGTTGATTGCGGCTGGCATTGGGATTGCGGCCATTTTAGCTGGCGAAGGTCAAGCGGGCGCATCTATTCTCGCAGGCTCACAACAATTTGGTGTTCTCGATGCCCTCGCTCATTCCCGTATCAACGAGGCTTCTGCGGATCAGGCGGCTGCAAAATATATGGAAAAAACGGGGCAATCGGGACGCGGGCTTTTAGAGTTTTTCGAAAAATTTCGCTATCAAGAAGTCTTATCAAATGCGCGGCGTTATCCTTATTTCAGGGGACATCCTCTTTCGAGTGACCGTATCGATAAATTACGAGAAATTACGGGCGAAAGCATATATAAGAACGTTAAAGATACGGACGAAGAATTGCACCAAATGGTCATGATGAAAGCAAAATTAACAGGCTTTTTAGATGCCCCACAAACCGTATTTTCAAAATACCCGAAAACCGACACCTCCAAACCAGCCCGTTATGCTCGGGCTATTGCCCATTACAGGGCTGCTGATTTAAAAAATGCTATTACGAGTATTGATAGTTTGATTAAAGATGAACCTAACAACCCTTATTTTCACGAATTAAAGGGGCAAATTTATTACGAAAGCGGCAAGGGCGAACTGGCGATTGCCCCCTTTCAAGAAGCTGTCAGGCTGATGCCCAGCGCGCCTTTGTTAGAAATTGCCTTAGCACAAGTCTTGATTGAGCGCGGGTCGCCAGAGCTAAATGAGAAGGCGATTGCGCATTTAAAATCGGCCTTGCGAAAAGAGGGGACAAATGGATTTGCTTGGTACCAACTCTCCCAAGCCTATGACCGCAAAAACGAACCTGCACTCGCCCGTTACGCGATTGCAGAGCAAGCATTTGCTATGGGAGATTATTACCGCGCCAAATCATTTGCCCTGCGCGCACAAAGCGGTCTTGTCGCCTACCGAGCCCAAAAACGCCGTGCAAGCGACATCATTGTCATCGCTGAAATTCAACTGGCAAAGCAGAAAAATCGTCGACGTTAAGCTTCCTTTACTATTTTTACTGCACTCTATATTTTGATTTAATTTTGGATATTTTATGAACATTTTTTTAAAAACTACGAACTCTCTAGCGATGGTAATTGCCATCACATCCTTTGCTGGGTGTGCTGAGGCCAGTGAGAATAAACAGATATTGAAAAAATCAGAAATTGAAAAGATTGTAAAAGCTTACCTTCTCGACAACCCTGAAATCATTCGAGACGCCCTCGTCTTGCTTGACGAAAAAGAAGATCGCCTCTCCATCCAAAATGTAGCCAGCGAACTGCGCAGCGACGCGCGAGATTATTCTATTGGCAACAAAAAAGCGAAAGTCACCATCGTCGAGTTTTTCGATTATAATTGCGGGTTTTGCAAGAAATCAACGGCGTGGGTGCAAGAGATAATGGCGAAATACCCAAAAGATGTGCGCGTGGTCTTTAAAGAACTCCCGATTTTAGATCGCCGCACACGTACATCGCGCAATGCGGCCAAAGCTGCATTAGCGGCTCATAAACAAGGTAAATACTCAGAAATGCACTTTGCTTTGATGGGCGGAACTTCGCTTACTTCTGACTTTATAGAGGCGACAGCAAAGAAAATGGGATTGAACATGAAAAAATTCAATGCGGATTTAAAAAACGAAGATTTAAACACCCATTTGGAAGACACTATGTATCTGGCATCACGCATACCGGGTCTGACAGGCACACCATTTTTCATCATCAATGACCAGTTTTTAGCCAGCGGAGATACGGTAAAGCTGCAAGCTATGCTCGACGAAGAACTGTCAAACTAATCTGAGGTAAATCAACCTTGCCACTAAATCAACCCAGCGTCTATATCAATCCAGCCTCTATATCAATCCAGCTAAGGGCGAGCTTGGATCTGCGTATTTTTTGCGTGGCATCCGACCTGCGTGGTAGGATTTTCGCCCAGCTATAACCGCGTATTTCATGGCCTCAGC
>JAESQI010000323.1 GCA_016765255.1 Robiginitomaculum sp.
AAAAATAATCAAAGATGAGATTAACCCTTATGTCGACCAGTGGGAAGAAGAGGGTATTTTTCCAGCTCATAAACTGTTCAAGACACTCGGGAATGCCGGGTTGCTCGGCATTAACAAGCCGGAAAAATTTGGCGGAATGGGACTAGATTACGGATATAATGTTGCCTTTGTAGAAGCCCTCGGTGATATAAATTGTGGTGGCGTGCCAATGGCAATCGGCGTGCAGACCGATATGGCGACGCCAATTTTAGCAATCCATGGTTCGGACGCATTGCGCTCTGAATTTCTCGCACCCGCCATTGCAGGCGACCAAGTAGCCTGCATCGGCGTATCAGAACCTAGCGCCGGCTCTGACGTTGCGGCGATTAAAACTTACGCACGTAGCGACGGGGACGACTTTATTATCAACGGCCAAAAAATGTGGATAACCAATGCTATCCAAGCTGATTTCATGACGGCGCTGGTCAATACAGGCGACGGCGGGAAATATGAAAACAAAAGCCTAATCATCATTCCTATGGATAGCAAAGGCGTCATTCGCGCCAAAAAACTTGATAAATTGGGTATGCGGTCATCAGACACAGGCTTGATCTATTTCGAAGATGTTCGGGTTCCCAAAAGCAATGTTATTGGTCAGGAAAATATGGGCTTTATTTATCAAATGCAGCAATTCCAAGAAGAGCGCTTATGGGCGGCAGCATCTACTGTTAGAGCACTTGAGACTACGATTACGGATACAATCGACTATGCGCAAAACCGGATGATTTACGGCAAACCTTTGCTTGATAATCAAGTCGTCCATTTTCGCTTAGCAGAGATGATGACAGAGGTTGAGATGTTCAGGGGCATGTTAGAGAAGACCGTAGCGCGCTATTTAAAGGGCGACGATATGACCAAACAAGTCTCTATGCTCAAATTAAAAACAGGGCGACTATCCCGCGAAATTACTGATGCTTGCCTCCAATATTATGGCGGTATGGGCTTTATGAGCGAGACGCGGATTTCGCGTCAATTCCGTGATCAACGTTTGGGCTCTATTGGCGGCGGCGCTGATGAAGTAATGCTGAGCATCATATGTAAATATATGGGTATTTTGCCGTCTGGTAAAAAGAAATAATCAAGTCAGGAAATCGGGACTATGTTTAAACAACCGCAAGATTTTATGGACGAGAGCAATGCGCTCTATAGCCTCATTCATGATAAATCCGATATTGAGCTTGGGTCGGCCACACAGTTTAAATCTTGGACGATTGAAGAGATTATAAGCCATTTACATGTTTGGAATATGGCTGCGCATATGTCGCTCACTGACGCGGAAAAGTTCAACGAATTTTTGGGTGAGGTTATGCAGGCCTTGCCGCAAGGAAACCTAAGAGAGTTTGAACGTAAGTGGCTGAATGGTTTGAAGGGTTCGAAACTTGTAAAGACTTGGCATGATTTTGCGCAAACCCTTGGCACTTCATTCGCAGATGCAGACCCGAAATCACGCTTGCCGTGGGCCGGGCCGTCAATGAGTGCACGCTCGTCCATCACTGCGCGGTTAATGGAAACATGGGCTCATGGTCTGGCTATCTATGATCTTCTAGGCGTGGAACGCGCCGACGAAGACCGCGTAGAAAACATTGTCATATTGGGGCTCAATACATTCGCGTGGACATTCAAGTGTAACGGCAAAGAGGTTCCCAAAGATGTTCCTTACCTGAAATTGACCGCGCCGTCGGGAAAGATTTGGGAGTACGGAACGCCTGACGAAAACAACATAGTAGTGGGAAACGCCACCGAGTTTTGCCAAGTCATAACCCAAACCCGCAACATAGCTGATACGGCGCTCAAGACACAAGGCGACACCGCCCAACAATGGATGAGCATAGCCCAATGCTTCGCTGGCCCCCCCGAACCCCCGCCGGCAAAAGGCAGCCGTTTTGTGAAGAGCGGCTAAGGACTTATCGAGGGTGCGCGGGCCGAGAGCGTTAGGTCCGAGATCACACCAGTTGAGAGCGAACTAGGCCGTATCTGAAAATTGAGATTTCGGCTGCATTTAAAGCTGGACTAGACTCGGCGAAACTTACAATTAAGCTGTGCGTGGACCTTGCCATTCAAGGCGTGCGTCAGTAGCTTTTACGGTCATGTTGTCGCCCTTGGTTGCCCGTATTTTAACAACAGAGCTGTCGAAATCATCTAGGCAAAATATGTTGACGCCATAGTGATCTGGCTGAGCCCGTTTGCGGTGAAACGTATAAATTCCGCAATGCTTGCAAAAGAAATGGCGAGCAATTTTCATATTCCACTTATACTCAGACACATGTTCCCAGCTTGAAAGCAATACGAAGTCGTCCTCGTGCACTTTTGTCATCACTGCATTTTTTTTGATGCAGAGTGAGCAGTCACATGTGGTTAATTCTTGTATTTCACTTTGGATTTTAAACTTAACTGACCCGCAATGACATGAGCCTTTATATTCTGGCATGACTACTCCTAAATTCACATTATCACTAGAGTATACTATGTTCTGCAAGTCCAGTAGGGCTATTGCTACAGTTAAATTAAAACTTCAAAGAACATTAGAGTGCTTGAAGCTGCAATTTCCTTACTGAATAAGGTTTGGCGGTATGACATCTTTTTTTGCAAGATAGACCCCGACAATCATCAACATAATTCCAAATATACGCTTATAAGTTACAGCCGAAACGGGCGCGTTTAGCAGCCCATAATGGTCAATCAATACGGCGGTTATAAGTTGCCCTAAGAGAACAAAAAAAACGGCATTCCCTATGCCTATTATAGGGGCCGTATATGTAATTGAGGCAATATAAAGCATGAATAAAACGCCGCCAAAATAGTAAATGGGCGAAATCTGTTTAAATGATTCTAATGTGGGGCGGGCGCTAAACATAACAAATAGGGAGGCGATTGCCAAAGCAACGCAGCATAGAATGAGGACCGCGACCATTGGGCTTTGTAGTTCACGGCCCAAGCTTGCATTCATCGCTGCCATAACGGGGATGCCGACGCCTGCCAAAAACATCAAAAAGAAAAAATAAAACTGTTCATTAGCCATGCTTGTTTTCCTTGAGAACTATTGTGATTCTGTTCTTTTTAGATCCCCTGTATACGTTACTGCTTTTGAAAATGGGGCGCGATGATTTCTATGAAGAGGGTGGCGATTTGGGTAAGTTCTTCTTCGCTTTCGACAAAGCTTTTTTGCACGAGAAGCCCGCGAAAAAATGTTCGGCATACATCGAATAACAATATTATCTTTGCGTCATCCATGCCAGAGAATGTATGGTTTTGCAGGAGTTCGCTGCTGATTTTTTTGTTCCAGTGAATCAATTTATCGGAGATGCGGGCGTTCAAAGCTTTGTCGGTTCGCGACGCGATTAAGACTTCGACCAAGGCACGCCCTTGAACAGTATCTAGGTTCTTCCATATCCAGAAAATGTTTTCACGGATATAGTCTGTGGGTGTGCCGTTTTGCTTTTTTTGCCACCCTGTTTTAACCGTCCGCGCTAATAACCGCTGTACGGATTCTACAATAAGGTCCTCTTTGCACGGGAAATGATGGGTCAAGGCACCCCTTGAAACGTCGGCTTTTTTGGTAATTCTGTTTATAGAGGTCTCTGCATATCCGTATTTATCAAGACACCAAATCGCGGCGTTACAGATGTTTTGTTTGGATTTTTTTGTTTGCTGTTCTTTTTTGTTGCCCACGCTTTCACCCACGCTTTCACGCAGGCTTTCACTTAATGTTTTATTATGATGAGTAGTCTTTGATTGTGGTTTTGGAACTTGTTCCGACATAGCAATCGTCCATACATATTCAGATTTTAATTTTATTACCAGTAATTGGCACGAGCCAGAATAGCCTAAATGAATTTAATTAAATCGGATAGTAAAATATACCGTCCTTTACGAGAGGTGAGGTTTGTTTTTGTAGAAAAAATCGTATATAAGTCACTCATATATGAAATATTTTATATACAATTAGTTGCATATAGATAATATTGCCTCAGTTAATAAATACAGAATAAAAATCGAGGAAAAAATGGCAGCTATTAAAAACCTTAAAGGAAAAACTATCTTCATGTCTGGCGGGTCTCGCGGCATCGGGCTTGCTATTGCTTTGCGCGCGGCGCGCGACGGCGCAAATGTTGCTATAGCGGCTAAGACGGCGGAACCTCATGCGAAATTACCAGGTACAATTTATACTGCTGCCGCTGAAATCGAAGCTGCTGGCGGTAAGGCTTTGGCGCTAATATGTGATGTGCGTAATGAGGAAGTGGTACAGGCTGCTATTGATGAAACTGTTGTTAAATTTGGCGGTATCGATATTTGCATTAATAATGCTAGCGCAGTTACCATGACAAATGTTGAAGCGACCAGTATGAAACGTTATGATTTGATGAATAGTATCAATGCACGCGGCACGTTCCTGGTGTCGAAACTTTGCCTACCATTATTGAAAAAATCTGATCATGCACATATTATAAACCTTGCGCCGCCTTTGGATATGTCGCCAAAATGGTTCAAAAACCACACGGCGTATACGATGGCTAAATACGGTATGTCTATGTGTACGCTGGGCATGGCTGAAGAGTTTAAATCGTATTCAATTGGTGTTAATTCCTTATGGCCATTAACCCCGATTGATACGGCCGCCGTTCGCAATGTATTGGGCGGCAAGCAAATTGCTGAAATGTGCAGAACTCCAGACATCATGTCTGACACCGCTCATATAATGATGTGCAAAGATCCGTCTACATTTACAGGTAATTTTGTTATTGACGAAGAGTTTTTACGCGCTGAGGGGGTGACTGATTTTGCAAAATATGCACACGCAGGTGAGGGGCAGTTAGCAGGTGATTTCTTTGTACCTGACGAAGTGTTTGACCGTTTACCTAATAAATATGTACGTGCGTATTAGGTGAAATTTTTCTAGGGGCAAGGCTTATGAAGCCATTTTATATGATATGTATGGAACAATTTTCACCAGTAAATGGGCGCCCTGAGGCGGTTCAGAATAAATACTGAGTTTAAGTAACCAAGAATTGAGAGCCGTAATGCCGAAAGTTTCCCCAGACGATATAAATCAAGCCATGAAGATCGCATTTCCACTCAATCATGACGATCTTGCCGAAGTGATCGAGACCCGCAAGGGCTATGCCCGGACGCGATTGTTGGTGAAACCTCATTATATAAGACCCGGCGAATATATTTCAGGGCCGACGCAGATGGGCATGGTCGATCACGCTGCATACGCCGCTGTTTTCACTTTGACGGGGTTGGAACTCATGGCCCTTACGGCCAATATCAACATTGATTTTCTCAAGCCCTGTCAAGGGAGCGTAGTGGATGCTAGGGCAACAATAATCGAAACAGGCAAGCGCAGTTTAACCTGTGAGGTAATTATCACGACCGACAAGAACTTTAACCCCAGCAGCCGCGCAAGGGTAAAGTATGTTTTGCCGAGGACAAGCTAAGCCCGATATGGTTTCCGTGCGACAAACGGATATGTAAGTGTAGTTTTATCTTCTTCATGAAACCCAAATACCGCAAATGTCTAGGGCTACGCAATAATACTTTGCGCTTATAATGTTTAGACACATAATTTGGATTGTGAGAACTTACCGCACTCAGCCCTTAAAATGGAAACTCAATCAACAGGTATTATAGCGCCGCGTGCGGGCAGCAAACAGGCTAAGCTGATGGGTCTGCTATCTCGCAAAAACGGTGTTAAGATCACCAAAGCCAGTCACGTGTTGGGCTGGCAAGTTCATAACGCACGCCACACTAACGCCTGAAGAAACGGGGTTATTTGATAAAAAGACAAGACAGGAATGGCAAGAATAGCATTTATGTTATGCCTGCAAACGAGGATTCATAATGGCCTCGCTTGATGATATTATCCGTGACCAAATTGCAGAGCTGGATACATTGGATCGTACCGAGTTAGTTGATAAATGGATCAAGGCTTACGGCGCGCCGCCTTTCAAAGGCGCCCGCCGACAGACCTTGGTGCGAGGGCTCGCCTATCATCTGCAATGTAAACACTTGGGTGGTTTGAAGCCAAGCATAAGCAGACAGCTTCTCAAGATCGCTAAATCACAAACTGGT
>JAESQI010000324.1 GCA_016765255.1 Robiginitomaculum sp.
ATAAGCTTACAATTTACGCTAAAGCTACCCGTCTGGAAGACGGGGGGTTTAGACCTAAACGGTGGATACTAAATGGGAAATGCAAGGCCTTTAGTCATTGACCAGATCCCCGATCAAGTCGGGGATGACAATAGGTGGATACTTTACGCCTAATCTTAGGTATATGCTGCCCTAATTCAATTTAGGCATGACCACATCGTTATTTTCGTCGAGGAGAACAACATTAGGCGCGTAATTGCGCGTTTTTTCAATATCCATCTGGCAATAAGTGATGATGATGATTTTATCACCGATCTGTACACGGCGGGCCGCCGCGCCGTTTAAGCCAAAGGTTTTAGAGCCCCTTGGGGCTTCGATAGCGTAGGTGGTAAACCGCTCGCCATTGGTGATATTTAGAATATCCACCTGTTCATTGGGCAAGATGCCAGAACGGTCAAGCAATTCCGCATCAATAGAAATAGAGCCTTCATAGTGCAAATCGGCTTGGGTAACCGTTGCCCGGTGAATTTTGCCCTTCATCATGGTGACTTTCACAGGTATTTCCTCCAAATGCGCCGCAAACACTCGCGTAGCCTCTACACTCTATATAGGGTTCATATCATAAATTACAAATCAGTGAAGCCGCAAGATTGCATATCTGTTATTCTGAGTCCATAATAGCTAAATACAATCCAGAGAGACATCATGAAAACCCTGATTATTCCATTCACATTATCCGTATTAGCGCTCGGCGCCTGTCAACAAAAAGAGAGCTATACCCCTGAACGCGATATGATGGGCGGCGCCATGGAAACGGCACAGGCAGAGATGAAAATGTCTTCTCCCGCGCCAATGCGTGGACAATCGGCTCAAGATAAAAGCCAATTATTACTCGCATATCGGTATCATTTTAACTTTGCTATTCCGTCTAAAGCCCTCGAAACCGTGTCGCAAAAAGCGATAGAGACTTGCACGTCAGCGGGTGTTGACATGTGCCGCGTGGTCAGCTCGTCCTTAAACCGTTATTCGGACGATAATGTCAGCGCCAATATAGAACTCCGCATTGCTCCAAAATGGTTTGAAGATTATAAAGCTTCCCTGCTCAATGACAGCAAAGGCGGCGGTGGTAAATTAACCGGCTCCACCACGTCATCCGAAGACCTCACCATTGCCATTAGTGATAGCGGTGCCAAATTGGGCGCTCTTAAAACCTTGCGCGCACGGCTTACGGGCCTACTGGAAACCAAGGGCAGCGACCTTAAAGACTTGATCGCAGTTGAACGTGAACTGGCCCGCGTACAAGGCCAAATCGAGAGCAGCACGGCCCGTCTACGGGTCTTGCGAACACGGGTGTCCATGTCGCAACTTTACTTGAATTACGAAACCAAAGCAGTCGCGGCCAGTCGTTCTTCCTTTAGTCCGATTAAACATGCACTCAATGATTTTATTGGCACAGTGGCGCAAGGGTTTGCAGGGGTTATTCGCTTCACTGCCTTTTTCTTGCCGTGGCTAATTATCGGGATTCCATTATTGTGGGTTGTGCGGCGGTTCTGGCGAAAAAGAAAAGCCAATAAAACCTAATCCTCCAACATTTCTTCTAAAATTTTTGCGCCCTCAATACCGTTTGGAAATCCCGTATAATAGGAGAGATGTAGCATAAGTTCGGTTAGTTCTTCTCGTGTCCACCCGATATTAAGCGCCCCTTTTAGGTGTATTCGCAACTCGTCTGGTTTATGGGTGGCGACCAGAGCGGCTACCGTAATCAAAGAACGGGTTTTGAGGTCAAGCCCATCCCGTGTCCATATTTCCCCGTACACATGACCAAAGCTGGCTTGGGAAAATTCTGCAGGTGCGCCCGTTTCTGGTAGTTTGTCACCAAACAACCGCCCCACAGTTTCCACTGCCTTTTTCGTTCGCTCGTCCATGATATCCTCCAATACTTTCTACACCTACACTTTACTTTTGAGCTAAATGGATAGCTTTACGCATTAGACTTGGCAGAGCGTAATCATCCAAACGGTCAAGATGTGCCCATATACCCGCCTGCTCTTTTCCAACTTGCGCCGTAAACACGGTAAGATGCAAGGTAAAATGGGTAAATACATGCACCACCTCTTGCTCGCAAACCTGCCAGTTTCGACGGACGGGAGCCGATAACAAAAGCGTATCTATAGTTTGTTTAACCAGTGTCCATTCTGTTCCCGGTACTTCCATCATCCCGCCGAGTAAGCCTTTATCGGCTCGTTTACGCAAGAGAATTTTCGAACCGCACTGCATATAAAACACCGCCCCGTAGCGAATGGGGCGCTTTTGTTTTTTGAGCCGCTTGGGATATTCTTCCATAAAGCCTGCCTCTTTCGCCTTACAAGCAAACGCCCACGGACACATACCGCATTTCGGGTTTCTCGGCTTGCAGATTTGAGAACCCAAATCCATTAAAGCTTGGCCATAATCCCCTGCCCTTTGCGGGTCTGCAATTTTACCTGCAAGGCGGTGTATTTCGCCCTTCCCCTTTGGAAGCGGTATGTCCACCATTCGAAGCCGCGAGATGACCCGTTCCACATTCCCGTCCACAATATTGGTCGCCTCGCCCCAACAAATACTGGCAATGGCGGCAGCGGTGTAGGGGCCGATACCAGGCAACTTCAACAAGCCCTGTTCCGATTTCGGGAATTGCCCCCCGTATTCATGTGCAACAATGCAAGCACATTTGTGTAAATTTCGAGCCCGAGCATAATAACCAAGCCCCGCCCACGCCGTCAAAACTTCGTCCCGAGGGGCATTTGCCAGATCGTCAACACTAGGCCATTTTTGTAAAAACTTATGCCAAAAGGGCGCGGCAGCAGTGACTGATGTTTGCTGGCACATAATTTCTGATAGCCAGATTTTATAGGGGTCAGCAATGGCGCCCGCCTCCCTATCCTTTGGCCGAATGCGCCACGGCAAGCTACGTCCATTTTTATCATAATGAGCCAAAAGCACGGCCCGTAATTGTTGTAATTCTTGCGAAGTCTTCATAATAATTATCTGGACGAAACGAGGTTTATAAGAGAGTGTGCCCTGATGTCCGATCAAGGTAAATCCCAAAGTAAAGAAACCGCTCTAAAACGGGCTGCGGCAGCTTATGCCGTGCGGTATCTTGAGAATAATCGCGGCAAAAGGCAATATCGCCACGCGCCGAGCGCAGGTTGGGCAACAGGTAAAGTTTTAAAACCCTTGGCTAAAAAATTTGGTCCCAGTAAAAACACCTTACAAAACCATTGGCCAGAAATTATTGGTGCAAAATGGGCCACACTGTCAAAACCTATGGCACTGCGTAATTCTAAGGACGGGAAAACCCTTGTCATCGAAGCTAAAGGCCCCGCCTGCGCCCTTATCCAAGCCGATACAGGACGGATACTCGCTAAAATCAACCAGTTTTTAGGCTCAGGCCATGTAAACAAAATTATTGTCAAACAAGGACGCATGACAGCCCTGCCCGCCAAAACATCACCTGACATACCAAGCCCGAATGAACAACTGCACTCAGAACTGGAAAATTCACCGCAAAACAGTTTACAATCAGCTTTAAACGCACTTGGGCGCAAGGTGAAAGCCAAAACTTAACTCGGATAAAGATATGTTCTCTCGCATACGTTTTTTACTTCTCCTTATTTCCCTCATATTTTGCTCTGTTCTTGCTACCGCACCTCAAGCAAATGCCCAATCAACACCCCTCGTGCGCCCGCAACACAGCCAAATGCAAACCCCTATGAATGACGCCGCCGTGGAAGGTGTATTTTCAGAACTCCCGACAGATCACGCTATCGGGTCGTCCACCGCCTCCCTTCACATGATTATATATGCGTCCGTCACGTGCCCGCACTGTTCCCATTGGTTCACGGGTGTTTGGCCAGATATCAAAGCCAATTATGTGGATACTGGAAAAGTCCGTGTCGTGTTTCGCGAAATGATTACGGAACCTGCACAACTCGCCTATTTGGGCTTCCAACTGGCCAATTGCGCGCTCGATAATGATTATTTCTCCGTGATTGAATACCAAATGAAAGAACAGGAAAATATTATCAAAGCCGTGCAAGCGGGCAACGGCAAATCCACATATATGGCCATTGCCAAACTCGCAGGGATCAAAACAGAAGCAGAGATGAATACTTGCTTTGGCAACCCTGACGGGCGGGAGCAACTCAACCGCTCTATGAAACTGGCCACAGAGGGCAAAATTTCAGGCGTCCCCGCCTTTATTGTTAATGGTAGAGTTTATAAAGAGAGCCAAGATTATTTGCCGCTCACCAAATATTTTGAAAGCTTACTCGGTCAAGAGTTTTCGCCCATATCAAAGCCTTAAAACTTAAAAAGTTTTATCCACATTCAAATCTTAACAAAACCTTTATATTTTCTTGCCAAAACGGCCTAAATTGAGAGACTGCATTATGACATTTAATATCCCAACTGATTCGCTGGTAAAAACCGCCCTTATGACTGTGGTAGCGGCAACGCTGCTCGTGGCGTGTGGAGATAAATCAAGCGCGCCGAAAACATCAGCAGTAGCGACGACGTCTATTCAAGGGCGTACCGCCTACGAAACACAATCAGATCATGCTCTGGGCAGTGTCGACGCGCCGATTACCATTGTCGAATATGCCTCAGTAACCTGCCCTCATTGCGCCACTTGGAGTTTATCAGTTTTTCCAGAAATTCAGGAAAAGCTAATTGCAACAGGCAAAGTTCGCTATGTATTTAGAGAGTTCCCGACCCCGCCAGTTGACCTTGCCAATGCTGGTCATCTACTGGCAAATTGCGCACCCGAAGAAAAGTTTTTCGACCTTCTGCACATTCAATTTAAGCGCCAAGCCCAAATCAGAGGCTCGCGAGATATCAAGGGCGAATTTATCAAACTGGCCAAATCGGCTGGCATGTCCGAAGCGGACTTTGACGCCTGTATGGTCAATCAAACTGAAATTGACCATTTACAATCCGTCATTGTCGCAGGATCAAATGCGGGTGTGACCTTCACACCGACGTTTTTCATAAACGGCAAAAAAACCCCAAAAGACACATTTACATACGCAAGTATTGAAAAACTTATCGCCGAGACACTAGGCGAGCCAATTCCTGAAACATCTGAAGACATGGATTCAGGCGCTAATAAAGACACAGGTCACTAAGGTCGTTTATGGGGTCACTACGTTTCAATTCTATAAAATTGGTCGGGTTTAAATCCTTTGTTGAACCCACCACTTTTCAAATTGAACCGGGCCTAACAGGGGTTGTCGGCCCAAACGGATGTGGTAAATCTAATTTACTGGAAGCTATACGCTGGGTCATGGGGGCCAATTCCGCCAAAGCCATGCGCGGGGCCGCCATGGACGACGTTATCTTTAACGGTACGAAATCAAGGTCTGGGCGCGGACAGGCCAGTGTCACGTTGACCATTGATAATAAAGCCCGCATTGCGCCGCCCATGTTTAATGACGACGAAATTTTGGAAATCACTCGTACCATCAAAAAAGGGGCAGGCTCTAAATATCAAGTCAACGGCAAAACGGTTCGTGCAAAAGATGTGCAGCTTTTATTCGCAGACGCGTCCACTGGCGCAAACTCACCTGCCCTCGTTCGGCAAGGCCAAATCAATGAATTGATCTCGGCCAAACCGTCCAATCGCCGCCGCATCTTAGAGGAAGCCGCTGGTATTTCTGGCCTACACACAAGACGCCATGAAGCTGAATTAAGGCTGAGGGCGGCTGAAAACAATCTCGACAGATTAGAGGATGTACTTGGACAAATCGAAAGCCAACTTCTCTCCTTGCGCCGTCAATCTAGGCAAGCTTCACGCTATAAACGCTTGGCGGGAGAAATACGGGAATACAAAGCCCTGCTCTGGCTCAAACGCTGGCAACATGCTCTGGAAGCTGTCAATACAAATGCGCAAAACCTGCAAGAAACAGAAGCTAAAGTTCAGCAGCTCACTGGTGAGGTTGCCAACGCCTCCACCGAAGTTACCAACCTCACCTCAGGGCTTGAACCACAACGCGAAGAACAAATTATTGCTGCCGCCATTTGCGGACGTTTAAACGCAGCCAAAGAAGCTTTGGATAATGATGCAAGTGCAGCTGAGAGCGAGATCAAAAAGCTAGAAGCGCGGCTCGCATTTTTAAAAGGCGACATTGAACGCGAAGACGGCATAGTCCTTGACGCAGGTAAAGCAGGCGAAAAATTATACACAGAATTTGAGGGCCTAAAAGCCGTAAAAGATATTAGCGGCGCCGTAGAAGAAGCCAAGAAATTGGCCAGCGACGCCATAAACGCCCGCACGAGTTTTGAGGTAGAAGTTACAGAGCTCACCCGCGAAAGCGCGCAATTGTCCGCGCAAAAATCCAGTGCTGAACGCGAATGTAATGATCTTGAACACCGGGCTGTAAGCCTTACCCGCGAAATGGGTAAAATTACTAAAAACCTTAATGACTTAGCACAAGCAGATAAAGGCGCAGGGGCGCAAAATCTATTCACGGCCTCACTTAGCCAAGCCCTCACCGCCCTTAAGCAAGCCAAAGAGAACGAGCAGAAAGCAAGCACCAACAAGCAAACCTGCGAGGATACAGAACGTGCATCCCGCGAAACCTTAAACCTTGCAAAACTAGCTTTGTCGCAAACGCAAGCCAATCAAAATGCGCTACGTTCAATTGTCAATGCGGCCCGTAGCGGGGGTGAAAATATTTGGACACCTGCGCTAGAAAACATAGAGGTCACCTCTGGTTATGAAGCTGCTTTGGCGGCCGCATTTGGTGAAGATCTGGACGCCGGGTTTGGTGAGGATATTCCTCTTCGTTGGGCAGGGCCACTACACCAACCACATCACTTCCCAAAGGCATAAAATCTCTAACCGAATTTGTAAACGCGCCTCTGGAATTGACAGCGCGCCTTAGCCAAATTGGTTTGGTAACACAGAAAGACGGTTCTGCAATTGCCGCCAAGCTTTTACCCGGTCAACGATTAGTGAGCAAACAAGGCGATCTCTGGCGATGGGACGGGTTTTGCGCCTCTGGCAATCTGCCGTCTACAGCAGCGGTAAAGCTTGAAAACATCAATAAATTGACAGAAATTGAAAGCGGTTTGCCAGAACTGACATCCAAAGTTGAAGCAAAAAACACCGCGTGGGAAGTCGCTAAGCAAGCGCGGCAAGACGCAGATAATTCGGCGCGAACGGCCCGTCAAGTCTTACCTGATTTAGAACGGGAAGAGCGAGAAGCCCAAAACCACTTGAGCCAGTTTGAAACCGATCAAGTGCGACGTAGCGAACAAAAAACCGCGCTTCTTGACCGGCAGGCCCGACAAAAATCCGAACATGAAGATACACTCGCGAAATTGGAAACTGCCAAATCCCAACTGAAAAATGCCTCAGGCAATCAGGATTTAGAAAATAATTTAGCCAC
>JAESQI010000013.1 GCA_016765255.1 Robiginitomaculum sp.
AGTTATATCATAACCATGTCGGATAGGAAGCTATGACCATAAAGATAATGTGTCTAAGATGTTCAGAGTTATATCATAACCATGTCGGATAGGAAGCTATGACCAAAACGGGAAGACCCCACTATCACTTGGGTTATATCATAACCATGTCGGATAGGAAGCTATGACGTGTGACACTGGTGCACGCGAATCCGAATTGTTATATCATAACCATGTCGGATAGGAAGCTATGACACCGATTCTCCATTGCAATCAATGGCGGTGGTTATATCATAACCATGTCGGATAGGAAGCTATGACCCCAGAGTGCTTATTTTACCTTGATCCGCCGTTATATCATAACCACCTATGAATACACATTTCTTATGTGTATTATTTAGACAAAATACTGTAGGATAAAAAATATGTTTGAGCCAATCCATTAGGCGACAGATGGGCATGTATTAGTAGCAAGTGTGATGGATACACTTGCTATTTTATCTTCTTTAATTGCTGAAAATAGTGGATTATTATCCTTCAATCTAGACTCCACATATGAGTGCCTTAATGTGCGATAATATATCTTATGGAAACAAAACTATTGTGGTAAGGCATGCCATCAATGCTTCCTTACTGCAAAAAACCAGTAAAGGCTAGTGTATATTGCCCCTAATATAACTTCATATAAGGTATAGGACAGTGCCATTTTGAACCCATGTATTAATGGGAGGCCTCCTGAGACTAGCTGTGAAGCAATCATATTAAAATCGTCTGGATCTGAGTTCAAAGGAGGCATAGTCTTCCAAGCTACCATTAAGCTAAATATTACAATGATTACTAAAGGGGCAAGGATCCCTGAAAGAGTATAATTCAGAAGCTTCTTGTTTTTTTTGACCTCTAGATAGATAAGAGGAAACAATGTGAGGATGTAGAAAGGAAGAAAGCTAATTATTAGAAATGATATATCAACGGGAAAACCATCTATTCTATTTCCTCTTGTGATATAAATGGTACTTATAACGCTGATAGGGATTCCTACCATAAGGAGTATACATCCAATCGATGTTAGAAATTTCTTTAGGACAGTGATTGGCTCTAACTTTATCTTACGCATAACGCTATCCTACACTGTATATAGATGTTTTTCACTTGTTAAGTGTTGCACTTGAGGCTTGAGGTCACCTATTAATGTCTAATATTTAGTATTTCTTCGCGTTCAGATAGATTAAACTCTTCAGGCCATTTTGTTGTCTCATCGTATGTAGCGTTTTTTATATCATATAGCTTAGGTATGATTGCTTTACTCATATTGGCTCCCCTAATGTCACTACCCCTGAACCCCTTGAAGTTTGACTCATTGAAATTACCAAAATGTATCTTTCTAAGGTCAGGATTGTTCATATAATAAAATGTACCACCAATATGAATTTTTGCTCGAGATAATTTGCGTTTTGTTAATGTTATATTTGAAAAGTCTGTGAATAGAGCATTACCCTTACAATCTCCCCAAGCTGGAAGCATAAATGCTGCCTGAGGATTAAAAAATTCAGGGAAAAGCGTGTTGCAATCGTACAAAGCATAGATAAAGCCCGAGCCGCTTAAGTTAGCTCCTGTTAAGTCTGCCCCTCTAAAATCGGCCACTCGACCATGGCTGGACCAGCCAAAATTAGATCTTGATAAATTTGCATTAACAAGTTTGCTGTTTCTAAAAGAGCATCCCTGAAAACTACTTCCCGACAAGTCTTGCTTTGTCATATCTACATTAGAATAATCACAACCCCATCCACTTATATTTTTAAGGTTTGTATCTTCAAGTCGAGCACCTTTTAAGCTTTTAATTTGTGAGCCAGTTAAATTTGCTAACTTTAAGTTTGCTCCCTCAAAGCTGGTATCTTTATCTAAATTAATATTAATTAAACGAGCATTTGTTAAGTTTGCGCCTTTAAAATTTGCGCTCCAGTTTCCTGATGGTCCATGCTTTAATCTCTCCTGTGAGAAATCAGCATTCTCTAGATTTGCGTTTTCAAAACTATTCCCGTCTATATCTGCATTTTTAAAGTTTGCTGATTTAAGGTTACTTCCCGTGAAGTCTACATTATATAACTTTGAGTTTTCAAAAGTAGAGTTATTAAGATCCATGCCAGAAAAATTTATAGTGCCTAAAGATCTTCTTCTGAAAATTGTTGTATCAGATAGTAATAGTTTTTGCCCGTTTAACTCTCTTTCTTTTCCTAGTTGTATAGCTGCAAGCTGATAAGACCTTATAGATTTTGTATTAGGGGAGACTTTATTGACAATAATTGCATATTTATATGCTTTTTCATGCTCATCTGTTTCTTGATAACTTAAGGCTAAACCGCTTAAAGCAGAGACAGCATTGTTTAGTAGATCCTGGTTCTTTATCTTAAGGGAATAAAGATCTTCTTCATTCCAGTTCCTCCATTTTTCTTTATTAAAGAAAAGATCTAAAATTTCTTCATATACAAGCGCAGCACTTTTATAGTCTTTGTAGTGTTCCAGCCTTTCAGCTTTTTCAAGTTTGAGTTCTATATCGTTTGGATTTTGGTGTATGTTGTTGTTAAAATCAAGTATCTCTTTAGCATAAGACTGAAAAGTATTCTCAGAGATAACTATAGGATTTCCATGTATACCTGTGCTTCCACTCCCATACATTGCTTGAGCACAGTAGCTCAAGGTCAAACCACGCACAGGACGATCCCATGCAAAATACATTCTATTTTGTGAGGTATGATACTGATTTACGTGCCCCCTAACGGTAACAATATCACCTTTTTCAATATCTCCTTTATAAGCGGCTAGAACTTCAATTTTATGGGATTCAAAGCTTTTATGCTTTCTAAAATAATTGGCAACAAAATCACCCCATGAGAATACTGGCTTTTTATATTTACCTTTAAATATGACGTCATTGAAAAAATATTGTTGTTGCGTCAATTGAGTACATCCTGCGTAAGCGGGCTGATTAAATACAGTCAAGTAAACAAGTAATATGATGGCTATTATTTTAGTATGTCTCATTACTTTACTTTATACACGGGTAATTAAAATTCAATTAATGAACGATAAGTGCGATTATGGGAATTAATACACTACATATTTTTTGTGATACTTTTTAGCCTTTGCTTCTGCCTCCTTTAGTCTTCCAGCATTTTCTA
>JAESQI010000325.1 GCA_016765255.1 Robiginitomaculum sp.
GCCACTTTCATCAATTTAAACGCCTTGCCTACTTTACCAGTAGACGGCAAATGCGGCCCGCGACACAGATCATACCATTCACCTTGTTTGTAAATGGTGATGGTTTCGTCCTCTGGAAGATCAGAGATCAGTTCAGCCTTATAGGTTTCGCCAATGCCTTCAAAATGCTTTATGGCGTCTTCGCGGCTCCAGACCTCGCGAGTAAAGGGTTTGTTTTGCTCGATAATAAAGCGCATTTTTTTCTCAATGGCGGCAAAATCATCGACCGAGAAAGGCTCGTCTCTGGCAAAATCATAAAAGAAACCGCCTTCAATATTGGGGCCGATGGTCACTTGGGTGCCGGGATATAAAGCTTGCACGGCTTCGGCTAAAACATGGGCGCAATCATGACGGATTAACTCTAGCCCTTCGGGGTCTTGTGCCGTTATCAGTTGTAAAGTCGCGTCGCCTTCGATCGGGCGCAGCGCGTCCCACACTTCGCCGTTTACCTTGCCCGCCAAAACCTTTTTGGACAAAGATTTTGAAATGGACTTAGCAATGCTCATGGGCGAAGAGCCGTCTTCATATTCGCGCACCGCGCCGTCAGGAAATGTTATTTTCAACATTGGTCTTCTCTATTCTTATGGGCACAGGTACTCTCCCCTGTCCGTTCTTTCCAACTCCAATCACCGAGTTTCCACGGCGTATAGATGTTTTGCTTATGGACGCAAGTCGGTACAGGATCAAGTCCTGATGATCCCCACGGATGACAACGGGAAAGTCGCGACAAAGTTAACCAAAACCCTCGCCACACCCCGTGCATAGAAAATGCCTCAATCGAATAATTGGCACAATCTGGTGTGTGACGACAATGAATACCAAGGGCGCGAAAAGCAGGCGACAAAGTCACCTTATAAATTTTCAACACCCCAATGGCGACATATACAAACGGGTTTTTCATGAGAAGAGTATAGATGAGTTTGCCGTGTTCGCTATGGATTTTATACTTAGTGTGGTTTTTTTAATGAGTAGACAAACGCCCTTGGTTTTGTGTCGCCACCATAGAATCGCTTGCAATAACTAGCAAATCATTTTGCAATGAATGAATATTTACTCATTGCAATTCTTACCTAAATTTAAAATAATAATATTTTAGAGTGAGCTATGGCCTCAAGTTAGGAGGTGCATCAAACATCCTCCTTATAACAAGCTTCTTTAGAAACTATTTAGGATTACGAGTGGCCTAATATAGCTACAGCTTCCACCGCCACGTCAAAGGCGAGCATTGTGGAGGTGTGGCGGGCGGGGTAATTTGCTATATCTGCAAGGAGGGAGAGTTTGGCGAAGCGGCCTTTGGGGGAGGTGCCTTTATTTTTAAGCATGTCCAATAATGCGTCCCGCGCCGTTTCAATTTCAACCTTGCTCGCACCAATAATATTTTCTGATAAAATGGCGCAACTGGCTTGACCGAGGGCGCAAGCTTGTAAGCGAATGGCAAAACCACTGACCATTCCGCCCTCTATATTCACATCAACTTCCACCCATGACCCGCAAAGTTTGGAAACTTTACGGGCTGTGCCGTGTGGGTTATCCAAGCGGCCAGTATTTTGAATATTCGCCGCCAAGCTCAGCACATCCATGTTATAAAGGTCGTCCACTAATATTCTCTTATGTCGGAATGGTTGTAATTTTAATGTAATTTGGGCGGGCTTTCACGCGCCGCATCCATTTTTTTATGGCCTTATAAGGCTTCATGTCAAATCCGCCTGCATCCGCTACATGGGTATATCCATACAGGGAAATATCGGCGATAGATAGGCTATCGCTGACAAAATAATCACGGGTCGCAAGGTGTGCCTCCATAATGTCCAAGGCAATATAGCCTTTCTTCATGAGAGGCGGTAATTCTTTTTTGCGTTCGGGCGCGTAAATTTTGATAAACCTTGCCACCGCAATCGCGGGTTCATGTTTATATTGTTCAAAAAACATCCAGCGCAAAACTTCACCTTGGGCAAATGCGTCCGTTGGTAAATAGTCCGTCCCCAAGGCAAGATAAAACAAAATAGCATTTGACTCGGCCAAGTGTCGCCCATCACCAATATCCAGTACAGGAATTTGTCCAGAAGGATTAAAGGCTAAAAATTCAGGGCTATGGGTTTCGCCCTTGTGGATGTTTATTTCTTGGTATTCATAATCCTCACCAAGCCACGACAGTAAAAGCCGCACTTTATATCCATTCCCAGACGGTAAATAATCATACAGTTTCATTGTGTCTCCTGATATTTACAGGGATACACTATGACCGCAATGATTGCACCTGTGAAATTCATAGGCTAATTTTAGACTTCCTTAAGAGGAGGGAAGTAGCGAATCATTCATGGTTATTTCAAATCATAAACCGCAGCAAACCATTTGGATACTATGGGGGCTATGGCTTTTGGGGTTTGGTATATTTTCCGCCCTTTATCCCCGCGACATTAGTTTTGATGTAGCCCATTATCAAATCTATAATGGCTGGGCAGCGCTTAATGGGCGCACCGCTATTGATTTGGCCCCCGCAGAAATGCATAGTTTTTTTAACCCGATTTGGCAAAAATTCACATGGATTCTCATCGACCATTTACCGGGTCAAGCCGTGTCTTTTATTTTAGGTATTTTGCAAGGTCTCATCTTGCCAGTGCTTTATATTTTCACCAAACGGCTTTTACGTGCGAGCGGCGTGCACGTTTCCACTGGTATTATTTTATCTATTGCTGTGACTGGGTTTTTTTGCAGAAGTTCAATTTGGCTTGTTTGCTTCAACCCGTAACGACGCTATTAGCGCCCTCGGATTTATCTTTGCATTGGTATTTTTGCTGCCGCAAGACAAGTTAGTTCCCAGTTATAAAGCGCTCGCCATCGCCAGCTTTACCCTTGGGGCCTTTATGGGCATGAAAGTCACCAATGTTGTTTATATATTGGGATTTGCCGCCGCCGTGCTTGTGGTCATGCCCACATGGCGCACACGTATACAGGCGGCAAGCATCTGTGCAGTGTTTGGATTTATTGGAATTTTGTTGTTTGGTGGGCCTTGGGCTTGGTATCTGTGGCAAGAGCTTGGCAACCCTGTCTTTCCTATGGCAAATGGTATTTTTCATGCACCCCTTGGCCCAGAGTTAAGTTTTCGCGATACGCGCTATCTACCATCTGGAATTGTTCAAGGTCTTATATACCCCGTTCATTTCTTGTTTGACGGCTCGCTCATCAACGAAGAAAACTTCTTTGACCCAAGGTTTCAAATGACTTATTTCGGGGCGCCCGTCATTGCCTTATTGTCTCTATTACAAATGCAAAAACGCAAAGCCGAAACTCTACGGCCCGTCATAGCCGTATCTATTGGTCTGCTCGTCGCTATTTTAGCGTGGTTATTTATGTTCTCGATTGAGAGGTATATGGCAGCGGCGTGGTTGCTGGGGCCAAGTTTTTTAGCGTGCCTAATGTGTCTTTTATGGCCAAAACTTTTACAGCATAGAAAGGCGCTTGTACCAACGATTGCGGTTTGCACACTCATATGTATGACAACACAATCAGGCCCTATTCGGCGTACCGCGTGGGATACAGCTGGCCAAGCCTATATACAAATGGACTTGCCACGTGAATTTGATTTCGAACATAGCATCGTCATATTTTCGGGCAGTTATCCGAGCGCTTTTATCGCCCCTGCATTTCCAAAATCAGCTCTCCTCACTCACGCCGTCGTCCAGCCGTGGAGTGCCAAGGCCCTTGACAATTACCGCCCGCTCATCCGCAGCGCTATATGGGAGAGTGAGCGTAGTCTTTACGCCGCCATTACGGATACAGGGACGCATTTGGCCAAAACACTTGGGCGGTTAGGCGCAGAAGAACATTTGCTTGGCGACGTAAAATCCTGCAAACCCGCCGTAACGAATTTTGACACAGATGGTATTGGCTGGGTGATCTGCCCCCTCATTAGAGGCGAAACCCACCCTGATTAAAGGGTGGCTTTTAGTGCGTCTACGAGATCGGTTTTTTCCCAGCTAAACCCACCGTCCGCGTCTGGCGTACGGCCAAAATGGCCATAGGCCGAAGTACGGGCATAAATAGGTTTATTCAGATCAAGATGAGTTCTGATACCGCGAGGGGTCAGAGAAATCACGGAGCGAATCGCTTTTTCAATCTCGTCTTCACTCACCTCACCTTTACCGCCCATATCTACATAAACCGACGTAGGTTCGGCCACACCAATCGCA
>JAESQI010000326.1 GCA_016765255.1 Robiginitomaculum sp.
CACGGGGCCGTTCATAATAACGTGGTCATCGCTTTCGCGCCAATCAATCTGTAAAGTCCCGCCGTCCATAATAATGTCGGCTTGACGATCCGCTTTATCTTGACGATGAGCCGCCACCAGCGCCGCGCAAGCGCCTGTCCCACAAGCTTGGGTCAGGCCCGCGCCTCTTTCCCACACGCGAAGACGAATTTCACTGCGCGAGTTTATTTGCGCAAACCCCACATTGCACTGCTCTGGAAAGAGGGGGTGAAATTCGATCATCGGGCCAATTTTATCTACGGCTAGGCTTTGTACATCGTGGACAAAAAATACACAATGAGGATTGCCCATGGACACGGCCCCTGGGCAGGCAAGAACTGGCGCGTCAATGGGGCCTACTTTCACATCAACAATATGCGTGTCCATATATTCAGATAAAGGGATTTCGTACCAATTCAGTTTCGGCGGGCCCATATCGACTGCAATTTGCCACGGGCCTTTTCGCGTTGTTTCTAACAACCCCGCATTGGTTTCCAATACAATTTTGTTTTGCCCCGTGGCTTCCATCAACAACCAAGGAATACAACGAGACGCATTACCACACGCATCCACTTCAAAACCGGCCGAATTCCATATTTCCATAAACACATGCGCGTCCGGAGATTTTGCCTCGCGCATGATAATGATCTGATCAGCCCCCAAAGGCCCCATAACCCCGTCTTTGCTCGCTATAGATTTCGCCAGATCTTCGTTCATGACAAAGCCTGAATGACCTCGCGCATCCAACACGCCAAACCGATTGCCTATACCGTTCATAATTAAAAATCTCATATCCAAGATATAGGGTGTTTTCACAATTTGAGCAAGGTTCGCAATACATCTTGCACTTTGCCTATATTTACGCTTTGATAGGGTCATAAAAGGTGACATATATGGGAAAATGGGTATTGATATTTGGTGGTCTGTTTACGGCCATTTTCGGGCTTAGTTTTATCTTTGCGCCCCACATGTTTTTTGAACTTTATACGGGCGGCGGTCTGACCACGCCGAGCGCGGCGATAGATGTGCGCTCGACATATGGCGGGTTTAGTTTCGGTATCGGGCTGTTTTTGCTCTATTGTTCTAAACATAATATCCGTATGGGATTAACCGCCTCTATGTTGGCGCTCATCGGCATTATCCCAGCAAGGCTCATTGGATACGGGCTCGACGGGGCACCCACTCAATATATGAATATCTTTTTAGGGCTTGAAGTTTTGCTCCTTGCCCTATCCATCATAGCGTACTGAAAAGTTAAATAAGAGGATGATCATGAAAAAGTTTCTATTACTCGGATTGTGCGTTGCTGCTTTAAACGCGTGTCAACCTGCCAAAACAGCGACCACCGCCCACCAACTCAATACGGAACATCCTATGGAATACACAATTGCCGGCCAAACAGATGCAGACCATTTATGGCTAGAAGACGTTTTGGGTGAAAAAGCCTTGGCCAAAGTCACAGGCTGGAACGAATACTCGAAACCCCTGATGCAAGACGCGACCTATGCAGACATGAAGGCGGAACTGCTCGAAGTGTATAATTCGCCTGAAAAAATTCCCTATATTAGCTACCGCAATGGACTTGCCCATAATTTCTGGCAAGACGACAGCCATGTCAAAGGTATTTGGCGAACGACCAGCTTGGAAAGCTACCGTTCTGAAACCCCAAAATGGGATACGGTCTTGGACATTGATGCTCTTTCCAAAGAAGAGGAGAAAAACTGGGTTTATAAGGGTAATGATTGCCTCGCACCTGATTATACAAGCTGCATTGTCTCCCTATCCATTGGCGGCAAGGACGCGACTGAGCGGCGCGAATTTGACATAAAAACCAAAAAATTTGTCAAGGGCGGTTTCTTTTTGCCAGAATCTAAAGGCGGCACATCGTGGGTGGATAAAGACCATTTACTTGTCGGGGTCGATTTTGGTGATGGAACAATGACCGATAGCGGCTATCCGCTTGTCTCTAAACTCTGGACACGGGGCACACCTCTATCACAAGCCCGCATACTCATGCGCGGCGAACAACAAGATGTCGGCGTCTTTCCTGCAACGTTCGAGAATGCAGACGGCAACGACGAAATTCTCATTGTTCGCGCTACAACATTTTACGAAACCCAGTATTTTTGGGTCCCGCAATCAGGGCCAAATGCATGGACACCCGTCCAACTGCCTGTGCCAGAAAAAACAAATCTCGGCGCACAGTTTAAAGGCCAACAACTGGTGAGCCTGCAAGAGGATTGGCCACAAAAAAATGGAAAAGTCTTTAAATCCGGGGCCCTTGTTTCTTTTTCCATTGCCGACTTTATGAAGGACGGGAAAATTGACAGTATTCACGAAGTCATCACGCCAACGGCCCGCCAGTCTATCGGCGGCACGGGCGCAACCAAATCTGCTCTCCTGCTGAGTCTGTATGAAAATGTATCTGGCAGTGCTTACGCTTTTGATTTTAACGGCGACGCTTGGACGAAAACCAAGCTGGACTTTCCTGAAAACGGCAATGTATCCATCGGCAAGACCAATGCCAAAGAAGACATCGCCTTTATCAACACGGAAAGTTTTCTCACCCCAGATACATTGTGGACGATCAATACAAAAACAATGGTGTCAGAAAAAGCCAAAGCCTTGCCAAACTGGTTTGATAGCGGCTCCATGGTGGCCGAACAACACGAAGCCGTATCAACGGACGGTACAAAAATTCCGTATTTTATCATCCACAAAAAAGGCATGAAGCATGACGGGAAAAACGCCACACTTCTCTATGGGTATGGCGGGTTTGAAATTTCAATCAACCCAAGTTATAGCGCCACAATCGGTCGCGCTTGGTTGGCAAGGGGCGGGGTCTATGTATCTGCTAACATTCGAGGTGGCGGTGAATTTGGCCCTGACTGGCACCAGGCAGGCCTCAAAACCAAGCGGCAAATTATCTATGATGATTTTATTGCTGTGGCCGAAGACCTGATTAAGCGGGGCGTCACCAGTCCCGAACATTTAGGCACACATGGGCGCTCAAACGGGGGTCTGTTGATGGGCGTTATGTTTACCCAGCGGCCTGACCTGTTTAATGCCGTGGTTTGCGGTGTACCTCTGCTTGACATGCAGCGCTTTCATAAACTCCTCGCGGGTGCAAGCTGGGTCGGGGAATATGGCAATCCAGACGACGAAGGGGCGGAAGGCGCCTATATTCGCACCCTATCGCCCTATCATAATATCCGCACAGACGTAAAATATCCAGAAATGTTTCTTTATACCTCGACCAAAGATGACCGGGTGCATCCTGCTCACGCTCGCAAAATGGCGCAAAGGTTAGAAGATTTAAACATTCCCTTCCTCTATTATGAAAACATAGACGGTGGTCATGCAGGCGCGGCAAATTTAGAAGAAACCGCCCACAGCCAAGCTTTAATTTATGCCTACCTCGCCAAAAAACTCATGAAGGAATAGACCGCCAAACCCTCAAAACAATTACTTGGGACAAATAAATGAAAAAAAAGATGTTTATCTATGCGTGTGGATTGGCTGTTTTGGCCTTGGGTTTAAATTGGCTCGAATATAAATATTTTATCAAAGCCGTGCCTACCCAAGCCTATGTTATGCTTTTAGGTGTCGGGTTTACGGCGCTCGGGTTTTGGCTCGGAGCGATACTGACCGCCCAAACGCGTACGGAAAAATTTGAGCTCAACACGGCGGCAATAAAATCTTTAAAAATCACCAAAAGAGAAACCATTGTCCTCACCTTGCTTGGAACGGGAAGCTCTAACAAAGAAATTGCAAGGTCAATGGGCGTGTCTCCAAACACGGTCAAAACTCATATGGCCCATTTGTTTGAAAAATTACAAGTGTCCAAGCGAATACACGCCGTGCAAAAGGCCAAGCTATTACATCTCATCCCTTAAGGTAAAACTCACCCATTTGCCCGAAATGGTCGAATTCACCCTTTTGGGCGATTTTAAAAATGCACTAAACCAATTAAAAGAAAGGGCGTTTTTAACATATTAGGAGAAGAGTATGAAAAAAATTATTATTATATACGGCGTCATTGTTGGGGCCATTGTCATCACCACAATGATTATTGGCTACGCCATGGCCACTCCAGATATGAAAACTGGCTCTGTAGCTTTCGGGTATTTAACCATGCTTGTGGCCATGTCTCTGATCTTTGCGGGCATCAAGAAATACCGCGATAAAGAATTGGGCGGAGTGATTAAATTTTGGCCCGCGCTCAAAGTTGGCCTCGGCATTAGTGCTGTAGCAGGGCTCATCTATGTCATTGGTTGGGAAATCAATCTCGCTCTCACTGATTATGCCTTTATAGAAAATTACACGCAAGGCATTATTGAGGCTAAAAAGAAAGCGGGACTTAGCGGCAACGAGCTGGAAACTCTCGTCGCCAGTATGGAAAAAATGAAAACCAGTTATGGCAATCCACTTTACCGCATGCCCTTGACATTTGCTGAAATTTTCCCTGTGGGAATTTTAGTGTCCCTCCTATCCGCAGCCATATTGCGAAATCCGAAAATATTACCAGCGCGTACCCTATAGAAAGCCTTGCCACATAGACCTCACCTCTCTACACTTAAAGAAAAAGGGTAAGGGGACTTAAATGTTAAAATCTTGGCGCGCAATGACATTATGGAAACGGGTTTTTATTGGCTTGTTCTTAGGTATTTTACTTGGTCTCGGTCTGCATTACGGTTTAGGCGATAGCGGTAAAAAAATCGCGGATACTTGGTTCAAACCCTTTGGTGACGCCTTTGTTAATCTCATTCGTATGCTGATCGTACCTTTAATTGTTACAACCCTCGTCTCGGGCATGGTGGCCATGGGGGACGCACGGCGGCTTGGATCTCTAGGTATAAAAACTGTGGGTTTATACCTCCTCACCACCTTTTTTGCCGTTTGGCTTGGCCTTGCTGTTGCGACAATTCTTCAACCTGGCGCAGGGTTAGGCGAACTTATCTCTGCGGGCAATAGCAGTGTTGATACGGTTGCTGACAAGCTTGCCAAGGCAGGAAGCGCGCAAAGGTCTATGACACAATACTTGCTCGATATTATTCCCAAAAACCCGATCAAGGCCATGGCTGAAGGCGACATGCTCGCCATCATTTTCTTCTCTATCATAATCGGTGTTGGGATATTGCTGGCGGGGGAAAAAGGTAAATTACTTGGTGATTTCTTCGAATCCGCTTCAGAGGTAGTCATGAAAGTCACCATGATGATTATGGAATTGGCCCCTTACGGTGTGCTTGCTTTGATGACTTGGGTGATGGGCGTTAACGGGCTCGGCATATTGATCAATATGGGTAAGTTAGCCGCCGCGCTTTATCTCGCCTGTATCCTGCAAATTGTCTTCGTCTACGGCGGTCTGATTATCCGCACGGTTTTAAAACTTCCCTTTGTTCGATATGTGTACGGGATTGCTGACACAGTTGGTGTTGCCTTTTCAACATCGTCATCAAGCGCAACCCTACCTGTGACAATTTCATGTGCCGAAAAAAACCTTGGTGTGGATAAGTCCGTGGCCGGATCGGTGCTGCCAATGGGCGCCACCATCAACATGGACGGCACGGCTATTTATCTGGGTATTGTGGCCCTGTTTGCCGCTCAGGCTTTTGGACTTGATCTCAATATAGGGATTTATTTGACAGTGGCCTTAACGGCAACATTGGTCTCCATTGGCACAGCAGGCATTCCGTCAGCCAGTCTTTTTCTGGCCGTTGGAATGTTGCAAAGCATTTTTGGGATTGAGGAAACCCAAGCGGTGCTAATTGTTGCCTTCATATTCCCCTTCGACCGTCTGCTCGACATGATGCGCACCGTAACCAATATTTCAGGCGACGTCGCCGTGGCCTGCGCAGTGGCAAAGTGGGAAGGCCAACTCGACGAAGAGGTGTTTAAATCCAAATCAGTGGTTTAGGGAAATAAAAAACACATGTTATTCCAGCGCAGGCTGGAATCTGGAACAAGCATAAATATACCTTAGAACGTGTATCAGACCCCAAATCAAGTCTGGGGTGACAATCGGATTGGTAAACTTATTTGTACCGAGCCGAGCGAGGCAAGGCTAAGGGCCGCCGCGACATACGGCGCGCACCCGTGTAGGCGTGCGCCTTGGCGCACTTGCCGTTAGCGAAATAAATAATCACATGCTCTGTATAACCTTCTTCTCTTTCACAACTGGATCGCCGTCAGCAGACAGAAGCACTGCAATCCAGTGTGTGGTTTTAAACTGACCGAGAATGATCATAATAATCACGGTCAGCGGCGCAGATAAAAACGCGCCAACCCCGCCCCATAAACCTTGCCATAATACAAGAGATAAGATCACCACAAGGGCTGACATATTCATGCTGTCCCCCATCATTTTTGGCTGCACGGTGTTGGAAATCACGAACTGAACCACAAAAAGTAACCCCGCCATGATACCGACGGGCAGTAGAGTATCAAATTGCACAAGGGCGAACATGGCAGGCATAATACCTGCGAGCACTGAACCAACCACTGGAATGTAATTGAGGATAAAAATCACCAATGCCCAAAACAGGGCATTATCTAGCCCAAAGGCGATCATAACACCAAAACTAAGGGCGGTCATAATCAAGCTCATCAAGGTTTGAATGCCGAGATATTTCTCTATTGATGTACGAATGCGCACCCCGACCAAAGCTGCCTGTTTGCGTTTTTTTACATCAGGAAAGAGATCATCCATTTTCTTGGGGAAAGAGTTTTGCGCAGCAAAAAGGAATGCCACATAAATGGCAATAAAAGCAAAGCTCGACATGACCTTTTGTATGGAGTTTGCAAAACCACCGAGCAGGGTTTGTAATTTATCTTGTAATCCAAAGCGTTCATTTAATCCGTCCCAGCTCCCGTCTCCAAAACGTTCCAACAGTGGGTTCACAATTTCGCCGAGCCGTCGTTGATATTGGGGCGCCTCGTGAGCCACATCAAATGCAGTATCTGCGATGATAACGCCGATACCAACAATACACCCGGTCACGACAAGCACAGCAATTGCGAGGGTGGCGAGATAGGGCAAAAAGGGAATTTTGTCATCGAGCCAACGTGCAAAGGCGTCAATAATGAGCCAGAAAAATATGGCCAATGCAAAGGGCGCGAGAATGTCGCGAAGCCAATATAAAACCCAAGCTGCTACAACAAAAGTCAAAAATAAAATACACGCCCGCGCTGCTCTATCCATACAATTCTCCTCTTGAGCAAAGTAGAAAACGGATTGAGGAAAAGGTCAAGAGGCGACGTATAAATATAACCGCTCCCCTCCACGGCCCCGCACCCTAGCCCCCCGCTCCTACCGCCGTAGGGCGGTACCCCGTCCTAATCTTGGTACGTATTTTGGCAAGAGATACCGCCCTGCGGCGGTATGAGCGGGATTTGGAAGAAGAAGAAAGCTAAGGGTCATAATGTGTTGTACTTGCCCACACCGTCTATCCGTTCTATCAAACCCATACGGGAGACCATATGACCAGTATTTTTATTGACGACAGCGCAGTTAGTAAGCTGGGCAGACTATGGAGGAAATTAGCTCCAACATTTCTATTCGCCTTTGTGCTTTTGAATATGAGCGCAAATGTTCTCGCCCAAACCCCGCCGCCCATAGATTGGCTCACGCCCGAAGAAGAACAAAAACTAGAACAATCCCGTCCCGAAATCTGGAAAACAAATATAGGCGAAATTTTTATCCGCGATTTTGCTGTACTCTCAAACGGTGACATTCTCGGTGTAGGTGGCACTAGTGATCCGGAACAGACATACATGAATGCTTCAATGATACGGTTGGATCGTTTTGGAAATACTCTTTGGTACAAAAGGGCCAGCAAAAAAACTGATAATATGCATCTATCAATTACAGTGCTAGATAGCGGGCAGACTTATATTTTATCTTCAAGACGTGAAGAAAATAAACAAACCTCAAAATTTTTTGTTCAGCGCATCAGCACAATAGGTGACGCTGAATGGGAAATAGATTTACTGCCAAATACTCAGTCTCGGTTTATGTCAATACATAGCGGGGTTGATGGCGGGGTAATTGCCTGCGGTTGGTTGCGAAATGCCTTTGATAAATCCACACATTATGACCGCTCAATACATAAGAGTCTAAGAGACGCTAAACGTGCATTTTCACCATATAAAAACTATTGCGTAAAAATTGACGAAAACGGAACCGCCCAATGGGAGAAAAGATTTGAAATACGGGGCTCAACTTTACCGTACAATTTTATTCTTACCAAGGATGGTGGCTATGTAACCCTTTCATCTGATTATAAAAATGGCCATGATACCAATGTAAATTTGGTCAAGTTTGATACACAAGGCAAACAACTCTGGCGTTATAAAACCGCAGAATTTTCTAGCATATATCCGCACTCATTAGCCGAAATGAAAAACGGCCATATTGCTATCCTGGGTGTAGTTAACAACAACGTAAAAGTAGCACAAGAGATAAATGTTTTTGCAAAAATATTGAACACTGTTTTCGTGGCCCCAAAAAATTCTTTTCAAAGAAGAAGCAAGGTAGTTTTAATTGATAAGGACGGGCAAAAAATTAGCGATCTGAATTTTGGTGACCAGCCCGTTTTACTTGAATCAATCGCGCCGTCCTTAGATGGCGGTATTTTATTGGCGGGGGCACAGTTTTATGATGGAAATAATAAAAGAGCATATGTCATAAATCTAGACAGTGCAGGGAGAATGTTATGGGACAAACATTTGCAAAACAAAGAGAGTATTAGTGCTGCAGAGTATTTACGCCCTACCAATGATGGAAATATAATTATAACTAGTTATAGCTATAATAAAATTGATAAAAAAATTTCCGGGCGTTACTTCCAAAAAATTTCAACTGCGAGCCAACTTACTGACATTGAATTTGTTCGGCTTAAATCAAAACGAAAATTAAACAGTCCCATTAAACTTATAAAAGCTAAAGCCCCCCTTATTGTGGCAAATCACCCTATAAATGAGCGGTGCATGATTTTGATTGATATTGATACGACGGGGAAACCATTCAATGCTAGGAAATTGGTCTGTAAATTGAGCGAGCCTAATATAGTAAATGTCTTAGCGGCAACTTTGCAACGTCAGTATGAACCTGAATATGTGAATGGAAAACCCGTTGTATCAAAAGATATTGAGGCTTCTTTTAGAATCACCATAGAGTAAATAGGATCAAGTATGACCAGTATTTTTATCGGCAAGGACACGGACGGGAAGCGGCAAGAATTGCTTTTAAAACGAGCCAATCGGCATGGGCTTGTGGCGGGAGCGACGGGGACGGGGAAAACTGTTACCATGCAGATATTGGCGGAAGGGTTTTCAAACGCTGGCGTGCCCGTATTTGTTGCTGATGTTAAGGGGGATGTTTCGGGGGTTTGTGTGGCGGGTTCTAAAACCCATAAACTGCATGACAAGCTTATCTCTCGGGCCGAAAAAATTGGGCTTGAAGAGTATACCTACACAGCCTTCCCGACCATTTTTTGGGATTTATACGGTGAGGCGGGGCATCCCGTCCGCACGACAATTTCCGAAATGGGGCCGACAATGCTCACCCGCCTTATGGACCTCACCTCCGCCCAAGAAGGGGTGATGCACATTGCTTTTGACGTGGCTGAGGATAATGATTGGCCCTTGCTGGATTTGAAGGATTTAAAATCGACCCTCAATTATGTGGCCGAAGCCCGCAAAGAACTGTCCCAAGACTACGGCAATATCACCTCGCAATCAGTCGGTGCAATCGTGCGCTCTCTTTTGGTATTAGAGCGCGACGGGGCCGATATGTTTTTTGGCGAGCCCGCCCTGAAACTCAGCGACCTAATGCGAACCGATATGAGCGGCAAGGGCATTATCTCGGTTCTCGCCGCGAGCGAGCTAATCAATCATCCGAGGCTATATTCCACATTCTTACTGTGGCTACTTAGCGAATTATTCGAAGAACTCCCAGAGATTGGTGATCCCGACAAACCCGTAATTGTGTTCTTTTTTGATGAGGCCCATCTTTTGTTTGAAGACGCGCCCAAAGCTTTGGTGAAAAAAATAGAACAAGTGGCGCGTCTCATCCGCTCCAAAGGGGTGGGGTTATATTTCGTCACCCAAAATCCGAGCGATATCCCAGACAGCGTCTTGTCACAAATTGGCAACCGTATCCAACACGCCCTGCGCGCCTATACGCCCAAGGAAATAAAGGCCGTAAAATCATCGGCGTCAGCCTTCAGACCCAATCCAAATTTTAAAACCGAAGACGTTATTTCAAACCTCGGTGTGGGCGAAGCTCTGGTTTCGGTTATGGATGCAAAAGGTCGCCCGCAAATTGTTGGCCAAACCCTGATCCGCCCGCCAAGTTCCCGCCTTGGCCCCGCTACAAGTGCTGAACAAAAAACCGTCATGAAGCGCTCTCCCGTGGCAGGGGATTACGACGAAGCCATCGACAGAAAATCCGCCTATGAAGTCTTAACCGCCAAGCGCAAAAAAATGGCGGCGGAAAAAGAAAAAGCCGAAAAACAGGCCGCCAAAAAGAAACCCGGCAGACGAAGGCGCAAACGACAGTCCGCGTTGGAAGCAGGTACAAAGGCGGCTGTGCGCTCACTAGGCGCGCAACTTGGGCGCAAAATCGCAGGGAAGCACGGGGCGGCGATTATGCGCGGTATTTTAGGTTCCATGATGCGGCGCTAAAGTTCTCGAAACCGTCCACAAAATTTACACAGAAATAACAGACTCACAATACTCTTGGGCTTGCGCAGATTGGGAATATAGGTAAAGTCATACCTATATGTGTTCGCACATTTGAGTACCGTCAGTTGTAAGTAATAGGTTTATTATGAAATTTGCATTATTATGAAATTCACTATGGAACGCGCAAATTTGCTGTCTGCACTTGGCCATGTGCAAAACGTGGTCGAGCGCCGCAATACAATCCCGATTCTGTCTAATGTTCTATTGAGCGCAGAAGATGGTAATATCCACTTCACGGCAACCGATCTCGATATTGAAATCACCGAAGCCGCCAGCGGCAATGTGAGCGCCCCAGGTAATGTCACCGCCCCGGCCCATACGCTTTATGATATTGCCCGCAAATTACCAGAGGGCGCAGAAGTCTCCATAATGATCAGCGCAGACGGGCGTCTTGATGTGGACGCGGGACGTTCACACTTCACCTTACCCTTACTACCACCCGGTGATTTTCCAAAAATGACAGCCGACGGCTTTACCCATAATTTTTCATTGGCCGCCGCTGATCTTGCGCGGTTGATCGATAAAACCCGCTTTGCTATTTCCACTGAAGAAACTCGCTACTATCTCAACGGTATTTATTTTCATGCCGCAGACGGAAAGTTACGCACTGTCGCCACTGACGGGCACAGACTGGCTCTCGCAGAAATGCCGCTACCGTCTGGGGCCCAAGATTTACCGGGTATTATTATTCCGCGCAAAACCGTGGCCGAACTGCGCCGTTTGATCGACGGTGTTGACACCCCGATTGAGCTATCTGTATCAGACGCAAAAATCCGTTTTAAAATTGGCTCGGCTGTCCTGACCTCAAAACTAATTGACGGTACATTCCCCGATTATGACCGGGTCATTCCCAAAGGGAATGACAAACATCTGGTGATTGATAATAAAGTCTTTGGCGCTGCCGTTGACCGGGTCGCCACAATTTCTGCGGAAAAATCACGCTCGATAAAACTGACCTTGGAAAAAGACAGTCTGACCCTCGCGGTTAATAATCCCGAACACGGCAATGCCAATGAAGATTTGATGGTCGATTATGATAATGAACCTTTGGAAATTGGCTTTAATGCAAAATATATTCTCGACGTAACCGCACAAATTGGCGCGGACGATATTCATTTCTTCCTCGCAGATCCTGCCGCCCCCGCCCTTGTCAAAGACCCCAATGACGACGGGGCCTTATTTGTCCTGATGCCGCTGCGCGTTTAAAACGGCGCAACTTTATAGAAAGTGCCAGATAGAAAGTGCTAGTGTGGCTGAACCGGCCTTCATACAAAACCTAACCCTGACCCAATTTCGCTCCTACGGCCTTATGGACGTAAAATTTGATGGACGGCCTGTTGTGCTTTTCGGGCAAAACGGAGCAGGAAAAACCAATCTCCTCGAAGCGGTCTCGCTGCTGTCACCGGGACGAGGTCTGCGCCGCGCCAAGCTTTCTGATATTGCCAGACAGGTTGACGGCGAAATTGCAAATCATTGGGCCGTTTCTGTGCGGCTTGGCTATTTAGGCGAGACGGAAAATTTGGACGCGCCCACCCAAATCGGAACAGGGCAAAGCCCTGACGCGCCCACACGGCGACAAATTCGCATTGATGGTAAAAACGCAGGCGGCACAGAATTGGCGAAATGCCTAACCGTTAATTGGCTCACCCCCGCCCAAGATAGACTGTTTAGTGGCCCCCCGACCGAGCGGCGCAAATTTTTTGACCGGCTCTGCTTAATCCACTCCCCTGCCCACGGCCAAGCCCATTTGGTTTATGACAAGGCCCGCGCCGAACGAGGCCGCTTGTTTCAAGCGGGCATTGATGATGCCTATTGGTTAAGTGCACTCGAAACAGACATGGCAGAATACGGAGCCCGCATCGCCCATGCCCGCCATATAACCTTGGGCGCATTACAACAAAAAATCGAAGCAAGCGAGCTTGGTAATTTCCCCAAAGCGGTCATTCGTTTAGACGGTGAAGCCGAAGCTCTTTACGATGGCGGGGCCCGTCATGGTGACGTGTTCGAATTTATCAAAACTCAATTACAGCAAGACCGCGCCCTTGATAGGCACGCTGGACGCACATTAAGGGGCGTGCATAAAAGTGACTTAAACGTCGCCCATCAAGGCAAAAACATGCCCGCCTCTGATTGCTCAACTGGGGAACAAAAAGCTCTGCTTATTGGTCTTGTGCTGGCCCATGCAAGATCACAAAAACAGGCCCCGCCCATCCTTCTCTTGACGAAGTCACCGCCCACCTAGACGAAATCCGCCGCGCCGCCTTGGCCGAAGAATTACTCTCCCTGAACACACAAGTCTTCATGACAGGCACAGACGCACATTTATTTAACGCCTTTGGCAGCCGCGCCGAAATGTTTTTGGTGGAAGACGGGGCGCTAGAACAACAATAATACCTATGCGCAAAAAAGATGAATATTCCTCATTATTTTATGAATTATTGATGTGAGGCGCACGGCTATAATCAAGACTGTTTTGGCGGCAAAAAACAACCGTTAGCTTGCCATCCACATTGGGTGTTAGTGAGTGCATTTATTGATTCAAATTGGCAAAAATAGAATCAATAACTGGACAGTCAGGGACTTGCTTACCGCTGCAAAGTTTTTCCATTTCGCCCAACGTTTTGTCGAGCCGGTTTAGATCGGTGATTTTTTTTCTGATTTCACGCTGATGACGTAAGGTTAACGCTTGCACTTCCGAGCAAGTATAACCGCCATCAACTAATTTGAGAAGTATGCGAACGTCTTTGAGGCTGAAGCCCAAATCACGGCACCGCTTAATAAATGACAGGCGTATTGTATGCGCTTTGTCATATTGCCGTCTTCCTCCATCGCTACGAGGAGGTATGAGCATCAGATCTTCTTTCTCATAATAACGAATGGTTTCTATATTGACGCCTGTACGCTTTGAAAGTTCGCCGATTAGTATGACCATGGTTCACACCTTTGTGATAATTTATCTATTGTTCCTGTAGCTACTACAGGAAGTATATTGTCCTAGCAAATCAAACTATCAAGGATTGAAAGCTGATATTATGAACAAGAATCCAGAAGCCAGTCTGACAAGCATTAAGAAAGATGCAAAAACCCGCCGAATAGCGGGCAGCAGTCTTTTGACTGGGTTTTTTGCCTTAATCGGGGCTTCGTGTTGCGCGCTGCCGCTTGCATTAGTAAATCTTGGCCTGAGCAGTGCATTGGTTTCTCATTTAGGGATTTTTGCGCGGGCTAAGCCTTTGTTTATGGGGCTAACGCTTGTTTTGATTGGCACGGCAATCTATTTTTCATTTAAGGGCGGGCGTAGACCCAACCGTAAAACTGCGGTCATCTTAGCCGTCGCGGTTATTCTGGTTTTAGGTTCCTATATCCTCCCCTCTTTTGAGGGACAAATACTGAAATGGTTGAATTTGAAATGAGTGAGTTTGAGAAATTTTCGACACTGACATGTCCCGTGTGCGACCATAAATCCAAAGATGAAATGCCGACCAATGCCTGTATGTGGTTTTATTACTGCGCCGAATGTGATGCGCGACTGAGTCCTAAAAAAGGTGATTGTTGTGTTTATTGTTCCTACGGAGATATACCTTGTCCGCCGATACAGTTAGGGGATGATTGCTGTGCAGAAGAGTAGAGACTGCGGGTAAGACGGTTTCTGTACCTCAATAAGTCCGCCATGCGTCTTTTAGGTGGTGGATGTGGAAGGTTCTTGTGATGAATATTGCATCGAACCGCATTTCTAAGTCATGTAAATTTTCGTGAGCCTCTTGATAAGACGCGCCCGCTTCTTCTATGCGTTTTATGGACTGGGCGGTGAGGGCGTCGTGGGCGAGCCCAAGGGTTTGTCGCCGCTTTACTTCGACGATGGCTAGAATATTTCCTTTGCGGGCGATAATATCTATTTCCCCGTAGCGAGTTTTATAACGGGTTTCGAGGATGCTATATCCTTTAAGCCGCAAATAAACTCCTGCCCACATCTCGGCCCGACGCCCTTTTCTTTCGGCTTGTTTTCGGGTTTTATATTTCATTTATCATTTATATTTCATTTTTCAAGCTGATTGCCATGCCGTAAACATCGCGTTTTTTCTGGCCCGATAGGCCTGCGATTTCTTCGCTGGCGCGTTTGACACCTATGTCAGGGATGCGGATTTTAAGGGCGTCTATAATCTGGGCGTCGTCCCACTTTATCGTCTCTTTTGGCGGCGCTATCAACACAACAATCTCGCCGCGCAGTTTTTTATCCGCGAGTGCAGCGCACATTTCGGTTAATGATCCCCGCAA
>JAESQI010000327.1 GCA_016765255.1 Robiginitomaculum sp.
AAGGATTTCCAACCACAGCAGGCTCGAAAATGCTTCTCAATAATATACCACCACAAAACGCCATTATAGTTGGTAACCTACTACAAAATGGGGCGATTATATTGGCCAAAACCAATATGGCAGAATGGGCGTTTAGTCCGAGACGCACAAAAAGTTCAAGCGCAGGCGTAACGCGCAACGCTTATAATCTCGACCATGTACCAGCGGGCTCATCAGGCGGAACGGCGTCAGGTGTGGCGGCTAGTTTCGCACTGATCGGTCTTGGAACTGATACAGGCAATTCGGTTCGCGGGCCGTCCTCTCACTTGGCCCTTGTTGGGATGAGGTCTACCCACGGTTTGCTTAGTCTCGACGGGATTGTACCTCTTGTTTTAAGCGCCGATGTTGTCGGGCCAATGACAAGAACTGTGGCCGACAATCTTGCCATGTTGACGGCGATGCGGGGCGAGAAATCAACCGCGCAAGGTTTAAATAAAGAAGGGCTGAACGGTGTTCGTCTCGGCGTGGTTCGCGCTTTGACTACGGATATGGATAAGGATATTTACACCCTATTTGACGTGGCGATTCTTGACCTAGAAAAAAGTGGAGCTATTGTAAAAGACATTAAAATCAACGATATAGACAAGCATATTAATACGCCTTGGGGATGTCGATCTTTTCGCAAAGATGTACATGAATATCTGACACGCCCTGGTATGGATGCTGGCATCACTGACCCTCTACAAGCATTCGAAGCTGGTATATATAGTGAATATACCAAGGGAGCTTGGGACTATTTTAAGGGCGGCGCTCTTGACGCGGCGACACGAAGCGACGGCGTAAAGTGCGGAGACCTTCCCAATGACACAATGCGGCAAGGCATAAAATCTGACATTCTAAAGGCTATGGAACAAGGCGGGTTTGACGCGCTTATCTATCCAAGTTGGCAATATCCTGCGGCGCGCCTTGACCGCGCCGAAGAGGATTATAGAGGCGATAATTCCCAAACTCTTGCCCCGCCAACGGGTCTGCCTGCGATCACTATTCCTATGGGTTTTGCCAGTGGCGATCTGCCTGCTGGCTTGCAAATACTGGGAAAACCCAATAGCGAAGCAAGTCTATATCAATACGCTTACGCCTACGAACAAGCAACGCGGCACAGACATGCGCCGAATTTATTTGGCGCGCTTGGCGATTAGGTTTGGTATGTTTGGCTTTGAGAGTTCACAATGATCTATACAACGGAATTTGAAATTCTCCTGACCACCCCTCCAGGGTTGGAAGAGTGGTTACTTAAAGAAGTGCAAGAGGCTGGGTTTAAACGGGCCGTTTCAATGCGCGGCGGGGTCACAATTTGGGGTGGTTGGATTGATGTTTGGCGGGCTAATCTCACCTTGCGGGGTGTATCCAAAGTTTTGGTGCGCATTGGCGAGTTTCGAGCCTTTCATTTGGCCCAGCTTGATAAACGGGCCCGTAAATTTCCGTGGGGGGATGTCCTCACAAAAAACCTGTCTATCAAAGCAGAAGTCACGACCAATAAACGCAATAAAATCTACCACGCAGGCGCAGCGGTCGAGCGGATTGAGCGCGCAATCTCCGAAGAATTTGGCTCGAAAATAGCTGGCTCCATGAGCGAGACAGACATTGTCATCAAGGCCAGAATTGACAGTAATAATGTGCTTTTATCTGTCGATAGCTCTGGCGAGGGTTTGCATAAACGTGGCCACAAACAAGCTATGGGCAAAGCCCCTATGCGCGAAACAATGGCGGCTTTATTTCTGCGCAGCTGTGGCTATGACGGCGCAGAGCCTGTGCTTGACCCTATGTGTGGGTCTGGCACATTCCTGATTGAAGCGGCGGAAATCTCGCGAGGTCTCATGGCAGGTCGGGCCCGTAAATTTGCCTTTGAAAAACTCAAAAGCTATGACGCAAGCGCCGTGCAAAAAATCAGAGAAGAATGGGAGACACGCGAAAGCGCCCAGCATTTCTATGGTTCAGACCGCAATGTCAATGTCATCGGCTTTGCCAATGCCAATGCCGAGCGGGCAGGGGTGGCCGATTTGTGTAACTTTAAGCCTATACCGCTCACAAAGGTAAAGCGTCCAGACGGCCCCACAGGCCTCGTGATTGTCAACCCGCCTTACGGCGCACGGATCGGCAAAAAGAAAGACCTATTTGCTCTCTATGGCGCCTTTGGCGACCTGATGCGCGACCAATTTAAAGGCTGGCGTGTTGGCTTGATAACCTCAGACACAAGACTAGCGGAAGCCACAAAACTCCCATGGCTCCCCCTCGGCGTCCCAATCGCCCACGGCGGTCTGAAAGTAAATTTGTTTAGAACAGACGCGCTATAACTTCCTATTTTTTGGGAGAGGATTGAGGTGAGGGGAAGCCATTTTGAAACCAAATAGCGCAAATATAGAAATAGCGTATCCCCTCACCGCACTACCCGCGCACCTCTCCCTAAAGGAAAGGTTATGTAACTTGCACACGCTGCCTTTATAATTTAGGAGTAAATCATGCCCCGTAGTCAAACTTTGAACAATGACTTCACTTACCAAGAAGCCAAACCGCTCTTTCTTGTTGACGACCTAGTTATTGCGACCAAATTTTATTGTGATGTCCTCGGGTTTGAAAAAAAATGGGCTTGGGGCGCGCCGGAAATTCGTGTTGGCGTAGGCCCAAAATCTGCGCCCAACCAAACCCCGTTCGAAATTCACTTGATCACTGACCCAGAAATTGGGCCTTCAGGAACCAGTTTTGTATATTTTCATGTCACAAATATTGAAAGTTTATATGAAAGATGCCGTGCTTGCGGCGCGAATATTTACCTTGAACTTGGAGACCGTGATTGGGGCATGAAAGATTTTCGGGTGCGAGATCCATTTGGCAACAGAATGGGGTTTGGAGAAACGCTCTAAGGTTTTTGAGCATCAACCCGCTAGTCCCATACTCCACAACATCTACACTCCGCTACACCAACATTCCGCTCACCCCGCTGTAGAGCGGGGTCTGGTGCAAGATGGGGTGCTTAATTTCATGGGATACCGCTCTACAGCGGTATGAGCGGGGCTTGGGTATGAGCGGGGGCTTGGGTATGAGTATCTGTGTTTAAGTCAAGGGCATTTTGGTTGGAATTTTCTGTTATCTCTTAGGAGGGCGTTTATGAGGATTATCATCT
>JAESQI010000328.1 GCA_016765255.1 Robiginitomaculum sp.
CTGCGAGCATATTCACGTAGCGTAACCATGGATACCCCACACAGGGTGAGGTATGACGAAGGGGAAAAGAGGGAAGATATGGATTTAAGGTAACTCCACTCACCCCCCCCAGTCCTCGGACTTGACCCGTGGTCCATGCACTGTTTGGGGCAGTGTGTTGTAACCAGTGTAAGGGTGAATTTATTTTAAACGTCGTATTTAAGCGCTTTGATCAGGCTTTCGCTGGCAATTTCGATAAGGTTGATCACGTGGTCAAACCCGTCCGCGCCCCCGTAATAGGGATCGGGGACTTCGTCTGCGTCCGTGTGGGGGGCGTAGTCTAAAAACAAGCCGAGCTTGTATTGGTGGTCTGGCGGGCACATGGATTGCAAGGCCGATAAATTTTGCTTGTCCATAGCCAGCACAAGATCAAAAGTCTCAAAATCAGAGCCCTCGATTTTGCGAGACGTTTGCCCTGCAAAGCTATAGCCACGAGCGCGCCCTGCGGCGCTGGCTCGTGTGTCGGGCGGTTCGCCTTGGTGATATCCGCCCGTGCCTGCACTGTCAGCCCAGACGGAAAGACCCGCGTCAGTGCATCTTTTTCAAACACAGCTTCTGCGGTCGGGGAGCGGCAAATATTGCCAAGGCAAATAAATAAAACGGATTTTCTGATATGCGCCATTTTGAGTGATTGCCTTTCGGTGGGGTTATTTGCTACAAGAATATTTCGTCTTACATTCTATATAGGGACACGCTCATGTCACGACATTTTTTTATCACTGCTCTTTTAACCGCTGCTCTTTTAACCAGCTGCGGCCCGAAAGAAATTGCCATGAGTGGCAAAAATACCGTGGTGTCTGGCAAAGCCCTCATTGGCGGCGCTTATGAATTGACAGATCATATGGGCAATGTGGTCACGCACGAAACTTATCTTGGTAAAGCGCAGCTTCTTTATTTTGGCTATGCCTATTGCCCCGATGTGTGCCCAACCGCATTGCAACAAATGGGGGCAAGCCTTGAAATTGCCAGCGATAAAGATGCTCGCATTGACGGATTTTACCGTTCCTTGTTTATCACCATCGACCCAGAGCGCGACACAGTTGAAAAACTTGCACTTTATGTAACTGCCAATGGATTCCCCAAAGGCTTAATTGGACTCACGGGGACACCAGATCAAATTCAGAAGGTTAAAAAAGCCTATGCCGTTATCGGTCAAAAAGTATCGGATAGCTCAAATTCAGCAGGCTATACATTTGATCATTCAAGTTTGATTTATTTGATGGACGCAAAGGGTGAGTTTGTTGATATTTTTACCCATGCGGACAGTCCGCAAAAAATTGCGACCCGCTTGATTGCGTTTAGGAAAACTGGACGCTAAAGGCCCTCCCGCATTATTTTTCGTGGGTGATGGTGATCCCGAGTGTGTTGACATCAAAATCGCCCTGCATGGATTTTTCTGCAATCGACCCAATGACAACAGGCTTAGCAGGGGCCATATTGACGACCAATGTGCCGCCTTCATCTAGCCATATTTCTAGGGATTTTCTAAGGTTATCTGCGAGTTTTTGCTGACCGTTATCTTTTGCCATCATAGATATAATTTGAAGCCCCGTAATGGCTTGTCGCTTTAAGGCAGCTGGCGTACTGCCTTGTTCTTTCGCCGCAAGTTTAAAGGCGCGGTCAACAATGCTGTCATCTTTTAAGGCAATACGTGCCGAGTTCACTTTTAATTTATTCATCATGCCAAGCACAGCCATGGGGTTGATCTCGGTTTTATCTCCGTTTTCAAGGGCGCTTTCCAAATAAGCTTTATAGCCGACCATGTCATAATCAAAAGAGAGTTTGAACCCGTCTTTAAGGGCGATATAACTATCTTTGACAATCATGCTATCGGTTTTTGCGTCCAGTACGCTATACTGCTGCATGGTGATTTCAAGCGTGTCATAGCCAAGCGTGTCGAAGCTTTCTTTGAGTTTCCTTATATCCTTGTTTTTTGATTTCATGGGCGGAGTGATGGTGAGGGGAGACATGATTTGCTCCATATAAACCTTACCGTCTCTTCGGTCGGTCTTGCCGACAATTGAGTCCAAATCAACCCGTAAGCCGTCAGCGTTTACATGAAAATCTTTAAGGGCAAAACTTTTAAAGTCGGGCGCATAGGGGTTCATAGAGGCCATAATTTTTTTCAAAGCCGCTGCATTTTTGTTGTCATCATCTTTATCAAGGGCAAGAGAAAGTATGCCCTTATATTTGTCGACATTTATGCCTTTGACATCAATTGACCCGAGAGATATTTGAACACTTTGTTTCTTTTCACGAACATCCATTTTCAGCCCATTCAGAGAAAACATACCCATGCCGTCATCTGTTTCGCCCGCTTTTAAAGACGCTAAGCTTAATTCGCCGTCTTTGCCTGTGGCTTCAAAACCTGTAAACGCAATGGCGGAAAAACTAATTCCCCCTTCTATGTCTTCGAATGCATCTTCATTGCCATTAAACAATTCACCAAACGCGTTGGCGAGAGCAGGGGAAGGATTGGACAGAGTGAAGTTTTTTAAGCTGACGATATCTTTTTTATTGACGGCCTTCATATTGTTAAAACTAATCTGGTCAAACACAGCAATGTCGCCGTCCATGCGAACGTTTTTAAGCTCTAATGTGCCGACGGTCAGGCCTTTGTCGTCATTATCTTTGGGCCCAATGTCGGTGAAAATACAATTGCCTCTTTTGCCCGTGCGGCTCGCCCATACCAGATTACTCGCGCCAGATGTCTCAAGCCCCATAAGTCGGAGGGCTTGCAATGCGACGGTCTTGCTAATCGCTAGAGTCTCAATTTTCTCTCCCTTTGCATTGATCTCTTTTTTATTGCACCCACCTAGGGCCAGACTTGCCGATAAGGCGGCGGTTAAAGCCAAAGTCGAAAGGGGTGATTTTAATCTATGCATGAGGGCCTCGTGTAATAATTATCCAAACTGATCAATCCATACACAACAGGAAAACGTGCCTTATTACAAGAGCAAACACTGTTAAAAATTGCCAAGAATTGTTGCTTTACATTCATAATTTAAACGGAGTAGACAGGGGGCATGGCGACATTTTTTAGCAAGTTGAATACGGGCCTACTTGGGAAAAAACCCAAGACCAAACTGCCTGAGATCAGCAGGTGGGTAGACGACCATGATCCGCGAATTTTTTACCAACTCCGCCCAAGAGCCAAACGCATCACTATAAAAATAGATGCGGCCAAGCGTGAAGTTGTTGCCACAGTTCCGCGAAACGCTAAAAACCTGCCCGCGACAAAACGGTTTGTAGCAGAGAAATACGACTGGATCCTCGTGCAGCTCGAAGCGCTCGTGCCGCCTCAACCTTTTGTTGACGGGGGGTATATACTGTTTCGCGGTGAAAATTACCGCCTTGTATGTCCTGGGCCTCGTGGACATCCATATGTGGATATTGAGGCAAAGCAGATTATTATCCCCGCTCGCCCCGATACATTTTCAGGACGGGCAAAGCGGTTATTGATCCGCGAGGCCAGAGAGGCTTTGAGCGCGTGCAGTTACGCACATGCACATACACTCGGGCGCGGCATTGAAAAAATTAGTGTTCGGGATACGGCGTCTCGCTGGGGCTCATGCCTTAAAG
>JAESQI010000329.1 GCA_016765255.1 Robiginitomaculum sp.
GCAAAGCTAAGGCGGGCCGCCGATGCTAAGTCTCCCCTATGGTCAAACAAGCCCGTACAAAATAAATTTCCACCGTCCGATACCCAGTCACGCCCCCGCCTGCCCCTACCCTCGGTTTGGCTATCTGCGGATATCCATTGGTCGGCACTATCTCCTGCCTGTGCGCGCCTTCTGGCCTCGCTTAAGGTCGAGTCAATTGATTTGAAATGGACAAACCGCATATCGCCCTAAAATAGGCTCGAAGCCGCTCTTTCGATCAAGGCCAAAACGGGCGAAGCTACAAATGGTAACAGCAAGACAGGGAATAAAAGCAGCGCAGAAACGGACGACAACACCGCGAGTGACGGTGGGGCTTTGACAAAGCTTTGCACTTGGTCATCAAACCAAATTGTTTTGATAATCCGCAAATAATAAAACGCGCCAACAACCGAAGCTAATAACGCCACGACCACTAGCCAAGCAAGACCAGACCCAAAGGCAGGGGCAAAGGCAAACCATTTGCCAAAGAACCCGACAAAGAACGGTATCCCAGCCACCGAGAACATCAGAGCCGAGAAAATAATCGCCAGAGGTAAATTATCTTTAGATAATCCGCCCAAATCACTGATATTTTCAACCATGCCGTCCCGTGTGCGCATTTGTAAAATACAGGCAAATGTCCCGACAATCGTCACGAGGTAAATTGACATAAATATCAACATACCGTTGACACCAGCTTGTCCACCCGCAGACAGGGCTACAAGTGCATAGCCCATATTGGCAATGGACGAGTACGCCATAAGGCGTTTGATATTGGTTTGAGTGAGCGCCCCGAAAGCGCCGACCAACATAGACAAGACAGCGAGAGCAACAAGCACTTGTTGCCAACTTTGTTCAATGCCGCCAAATGGGCCGGTGACTAGCCGCGTAATCAGAGCGAGGGCTGCCAGTTTTGGTGCGCCTGCAAAAAACCCTGTTACAGGAGTTGGCGCGCCCTCATACACATCTGGCGTCCACATATGAAAGGGTGCGGCTGAAATTTTAAAGGCAAGACCACTGAGCATAAACACGAGGCCTGCGACAACGCCGCCACTTACATGTTCGTGGCCTGAAAGATATTGCGCGATACCGTCATACGCAATACTGCCCGTAAACCCGTATATCAGTGACATACCGTACAGAAGGAGGCCTGATGACAATGCGCCAAGAACAAAGTATTTCAGTCCCGCTTCTGAAGACCTTAAGCTATCACGGTTAAACGTCGCCATTACATAAAGTGCGAGGCTTTGTAATTCCAAGCCAATATAGAGGCTCAACAAATTACCCGACGACACCATAGTGCCCATGCCAAGTACGGCAAATAATAGGAGTATTGAGTACTCGAACTGATCTAGTTTTTCACGTTGAAAATAACTTCGCGAGAACCATAATGCCGCCGCAGCAGTCAGCCCCAAAAGCGTTTTCACATAATGTCCAAAACTATCCGCGATAAATGCGCCGCCAAATGCCGTGCCTTGGTCGTTAAAAACATACCCCGCGAAGGCAAAAATAAGCAAAGCAATGATACTGCCGTAACGGACAATAGAGACGGAACGCTTACCAGCAAACACGCCGACCATTAAAAGCGCCAATGCACTTATGGCCAACACGGCTTCCCCAGCTAGGTATGAAAATTGTCCCATGCCTAATTCCCTATCTTCGCGTTAAAGTCTGCCAGCAATGCTTCCACCGAAACGGCTGTAATATCGGTTACCAAGGACGGATATATCCCCAGCAGGATTGTCATAACTACGAGTGGAGCCATGATGAAAATCTCTCGCCCCGTTAAATCCTTAATGCCTTCTAGCTTATCATTTTTGACCTCGCCAAAAATCACTTCTCTATAGAGATGAAGCGCGTAGACGGCGGACAACACCATGCCAGAGGCCGCCCCGACAGCTATCCACGGATTGACCTGATAAGCGCCAACCATGGTCAGGATTTCCCCGACAAATCCACTGGTTCCCGGCAAGCCCACATTGGCCATGGTAAACAGCATAAACACGGCGGCGTACATGGGCATATATTTAACAATCCCGCCGTAAAACGCGATTTCGCGCGTATGCATACGGTCATAAATAACGCCAACAGCAAAGAACAATGCACCCGAAACAATCCCGTGGGATATCATTTGGAAAATAGCCCCCTGCATGCCTTGCATATTAACCGCGAAAATCCCCATAGTCACAAACCCCATATGGGCCACGGATGAATAGGCGATTAGCTTTTTCATATCCTCTTGGCGGTAGGCCACCAAAGATGTGTAGATAATCCCGATAATACTGAGCCAAAACACGAATGGCGCAAAATACAGACTGGCGTCAGGAAACATCGGAATAGAAAAGCGGATGAGACCATAGCCACCAAGTTTAAGTAAAATACCCGCCAAGATGACAGAGCCCGCTGTCGGGGCTTGTACATGGGCATCGGGAAGCCAAGTATGCACAGGCCACATGGGCATTTTTACAGCAAAGCTGGCAAAAAAGGCAAGCCAGAGCCATGTCTGCGCACCCGTTGGAATATCGAGTTTGGCAAGTTCGCGAATATCGGTTGTCGGCGCACCGACCGTGCCCGAATAATGATAAAGCCATAACATAGCCGCCAACATCAATACGGAACCTAGCAGTGTATAGAGGAAGAATTTATAGGCCGCATAGACTCTGTCTTTACCACCCCAAACCCCAATAATGATAAACATGGGCAGAAGCACAGCTTCGAAAAATAAGTAGAACAACACCATATCAAGCGCGCAAAACACTCCAATCATCAGAGTTTCCAACACCAGAAACGCCACCATATATTCGAGAATTCGTGTCTTTACCGACTTAGCACTCGCGACAATACAGAGAGGGGTTAGGAATGCGGTGAGTAATATGAACAGAATTGAAATCCCGTCCACGCCCATGCGGTATTTGATCCCGCCACCGAGCCATTCCATCTCTTCATAAAATTGATGTTGAGACGTGGTGGTGTCAAAATTTAACACCAGCAGTAAAGACAATGCAAACACCGCCAAAGTTGTCACCAAAGCAACACGCGGAGCATTTTTCTCAATTTGCTCTTTTCCCTCAGCTTTGGATAGGCGCGACATGCCGATGAGGGCGAGCGCACCAAAGAGCGGAATAAATGTAATCAGAGAGAGAATAGGAATACCTGTAAACATGGTCTAGCCCCCCGCTTTCATGGCCACATAGCCGACGAGAACGGCCACACCAACAAGCATGATCAGAGCGTATTGAAATATATATCCACTTTGGAATTTCGAGAGTTTGCGCCCGCCAACCATTGCCATGGCGGCAAATCCATTTGGCCCCAGACCATCAATGATTTTCACGTCGCCGATTTTCCAAAATACATCCCCGAGCCAGCGTGTTGCCCGCAAAATTGTCGCTTCATAAAGTTCATCAATATACCATTTATTGAGCAAGAAATTATACAGCATCCCGCCTTTGCCGTTCACCCGTTTGACCACGCCGTCCCGCCAAATATACATCATATATGCGAGGACAAAGCCTGACAGTGTAACCACGAATGGGGCCCAAAGTACCCAAGTTGGGAAATCGTGATGACCGCCCGCGCTTTCGCCGTGCGCTGTATCGGCCACATGCGCTTCGCCGCCAGAGAACGCGCCGTTCCAGAACGCCGCCATATCGGCCCCCATAAATTTGGAGTAAAGCAAACCGCCCGCTAACACCGCACCAACACCGAGCAATACGAGCGGAATTAACATCGAATTCGGAGCTTCGTGGGCATGTTTTAGGTTTTCAGGGTCGCCTCGATAACGACCGTGGAAGGTCATAAAGATTAGTCGCCAAGAATAAAACGAGGTCATGCCTGCGGCAATCAATCCTGCCCAAAATGCAAATACTGCGGGTGCATTATGCCCCCCCGCGCCAGCCGCATATGCAGCTTCGATAATCGCGTCTTTAGAGAAGAAGCCAGCAAACCCAATAGACGTGCCGGGTATACCGACGCCCGTAAGCGCAAGCGTCCCTACAATCATCAAAATATACGTCAGCGGGATCAACTGAAATGTGCCGCCCATTTTACGCATATCTTGTTCATGGTGCAGAGCATGAATAACCGAACCCGCGCACAGAAATAAAAGCGCTTTGAAAAACGCATGGGTGAATAAATGAAACATAGCCGCGTTATAGGCCCCGAGCCCAGCGGCAAAAAACATATAGCCAAGTTGGGAACAGGTTGAATAGGCGATTACCCGTTTTATATCATTTTGAACAAGACCAATCGTCGCGGCGAAGAACGCAGTGAAAGCCCCCAGTACCGTTATAAATCCTGCAACGACAGGCGCGGCGTCATAAATAGGCGCGGCGCGGCAGACGAGGAATACCCCCGCCGTTACCATAGTCGCCGCGTGAATAAGCGCAGACACAGGTGTCGGGCCTTCCATGGCGTCAGGTAGCCAGACATGCAAAACAAATTGAGCAGATTTACCCATGGCGCCGATAAACAGCAGCCCTGCTATGAGTTCCATGGCGCTAAATTCCATACCAAGGAACGGCAAAACAAGGTCTTTCTTATCCCCAACATGGGCAAAGACCGTATCAAAACTGACACTCCCGAACACAAGATAAATCGTAAATATACCAAGAGCCAATCCAACATCGCCAACTCTATTGGTGACAAAGGCTTTAATCGCGGCGGCATTGGCAGACGGTTTTTTATACCAAAACCCAATCAGAAGATAAGAGGCAACCCCGACCCCTTCCCAACCAAAGAATAGTTGAATGAAGTTATTGGACGTGACCAAAACCAACATAGCAAAGGTAAAATATGATAGGTAGGAGAAGAACCGCGATTTGCCCGGGTCGTCCTTCATATAGCCCCATGAATAAATGTGCACGAGGGCGGAAACGGAATTGACCACCACCAACATGACGGCGGTTAAGGTGTCGATTCTTAAGGCCCAATTGGCGCTAAACCCACCAACATCAATCCAACGAAATAAATTGATCTCAAAGGTTTCATGGCCAAAGCCAACTTTCACAAAGGCATACCATGACAACAAAGCCGACAGGATAAGAAAGCCCGTCGTCACAATTTGTGACACTTTATGGCCAATACGACGCCCGAACAATCCAGCGATCAAAGCCCCGATAAGCGGGCCAAAGAGTATGATTTTAAACAGCATCTCTTAGCCCTTCATCATATTTATGTCTTCGACCGCAATATCGCCGCTTGACGCATATTTGGTATCCATCAATTCAGCCCCGTGCGGTGAGGTCAGCATGGCTTGCATAATCTCGCCGCCCTGCGCCTCAAACGCCGCCAGTATAGCCGCCTCGGGTGCCAGCCCCTGCCCCAATGCCGCCGTCACATCTCGCTCGGCCCCGTCATAATAATACTGGGCCAGCGAGCGGAA
>JAESQI010000330.1 GCA_016765255.1 Robiginitomaculum sp.
GACGAATGTAGTTATTTGCAAGGTCAATCGCTCGATTCTCCCGAACGTATTCAACTTGTGTGGAATTAACAAAGAACCCTAGTTTTTGGGCAGTAATTGTACTTGGTAGTAGCATGGAGCTATCAATTACCAGTCCTATTCCTCTTCCATTATCGCCATAACCACGCCACATGCTAAGTTTTCCATCTGGATCTGCATCAAAATACTCGCACCAAGATGAGATAAAACTATCGTTGCGTATTGCAGGTCTTAACTGCTCAATTATCGCCTCTAACTCTGGAAGCGGCACGTTGCCCAAAAGGCTTGATGATTGATCCAAAACTGCATCAAGAAAATGATCGCATTCTGTGCTATCATTCATTTCTGAAAGGCTACCAAACCATAATTCGTTCGATTTTAGTATTAGCTCAAGCGTATTTAAGTTTGTGTAATGTATGATCTGATTTGAATAATCCTTTATACCCATTGCATTGGCAATGCGTTGATATGAGTTATAAAAATCAGAATTAGCTGTTATAGAATCTAACATATCTCTGATATTTACATGATTCGTGAAAACTATCTAGCTAGATTTGCGTTAGCTACTTTCGTCTTGAAAAAAGCATACTTAATACCCACAATGAAAAACCCCGTCCCCGTACTTGGTACGGGGTCCATACGCTGTTGCGGTGGGACGGGGCTTTCGTAAGGGCCCCTCATCAAGTGCGGGGACGGATGGTTATTGGACTTGATAAAACCACACTGTCATTCCAGCGTAAGCTGGAATCCGGTTTCATAATCGAACTTGGGTACGTGAACCATATCCCAGATCAAGTCTGGGATGACAATATATGTTTGCTTTATTTTAACGCATGTTACAGGCTAAGCCTCCGCAACCGCTTGCATCGCCTTATTGATCGCCTTCACAATCTTGGCCATATCCTCATCACTTAAAGCCGAACATAGGAACCATGCTTCGAATTGGGAGGGGGGGAGGAAGACGCCTGCGTGGATCATGGCCCAGAAGAAAATTGCGAATTTTTTGGTGTCTGAGGTTTGGGCTTGCGCGAAATTTGTCACAGGGATTTTGGTGAAAAACGGATTGATCATGGAGCCGTAGCGGTTGATCACGAGATCAATATTGTGCCGTTTGGCCGCAGTTAGTAATGCGCCCTCTATTGTCTTGGCGTCTGCTTCAAATTTTGCAAATGGGTTTTGATCTCTAAGCTCTGACAAGGTTGCAATGCCTGCCGCCATGGCAATGGGATTGCCTGATAATGTCCCTGCTTGGTACATTTCGCCTAAGGGGGCGACCATTTCCATAATTTCGTTGCGCGCTCCATATGCGCCCACAGGAAATCCGCCGCCGATGATTTTACCAAGGCAAGTGATGTCGGCCTTGACGCCCAAAAGTTCATGGGCCGTGCCAAATTGTGAGCGAAAGCCCGTCATAACCTCGTCAACAATCAACAATGCGCCGTTGTCCTCACACAGGGTTTTTAGGGCTTGCAAAAACCCGTCTTCGGGTAAAACCACACCCATATTCCCCGCAATCGGTTCAATGATAATGCCTGCGATATCGTCGTGCTCGGCAAAGTGTTTTTTCGCACTGTCCAGATCGTTATAATTAGCGATCAGCGTATTGGCGACCGCCGCGTCTGGCACACCTTTGGAACCGGGCAAGCTTAAGGTCGCGAGGCCAGAGCCCGCCGCAATCAGAAGGCTGTCGGCGTGACCATGATAACAGCCTGAAAATTTAATAATTTTATCGCGGCCCGTGAAAGCGCGAGCCAAGCGAATGGCGCTAAATACGGCTTCCGTGCCTGAATTCACCAGCCGGACCTTGTCCATACCTGGCACGGCATCGCACAGAATTTTTGCCAGTTTAATTTCTGATTTAGTCGACGCGCCAAAGGAATAGCCTTTAATCAAGGCTTTGCGGATATTACGCCGCACCCGTCCGTGCCTGTGCCCAATGATCATCGGGCCGTAAGACAAGACCAAATCAATATATTCATTGCCGTCAACGTCTGTTATTTTGCTGCCGTCCGCCCGCTCGATAAACAAAGGATTACCGCCAACAGAGGCAAAGGCGCGCACGGGCGAATTGACCGCCCCGACCAAGTTTTCAAGGCCAGCTTGGTAGAGTTTTTCAGATTTTGTATGTTTCATTTATGTCTCAGTTTTTAAAAGTCTCGCCATGTCTTTGGCAAAATAAGTGATGATGATATTGGCCCCCGCCCGCTTCATGGACAGTAGGCTCTCAGTCATAACCGCGTCCCCGTCAATCCAACCCTTGGCGCTCGCGGCCTTGATCATGGAATACTCGCCGCTGACATTATAGCACGCAATCGGCACATCGAAATTTTCTCGCAAATGCGCGACAATATCCAGATAGCTCAGGGCAGGTTTAACCATGAGAATATCTGCACCTTCGAGGTCGTCATAACTGGCTTTGAGCAGACCTTCGCGGGCATTAGCTGGGTCCATCTGGTAGGTTTTTCGGTCACCAAATGAAGGCGCGCTATCTACAGCCTCTCTAAACGGGCCGTAAAAGGCAGAGGCGTATTTGACGCTGTAGGCCATAATCGGGAGGTTGACAAAACCTGCCTCGTCCAGCGCGTTTCGCACCGTTTCAACTGTGCCGTCAATCATCCCAGACGGCGCGACCATGTCGACGCCTGCGTGGGCATGTGACAAAACTTGCTTGGCAAGGTTATCCAGCGTGGCGTCATTATCCAGAACATGGCCATCCAAAACGCCGCAATGTCCGTGGTCGGTAAATTCGCAAAAACACACATCGCTGATCACATATAAATCAGGGTAATTGGTTTTGATCAATTTGATCGCTCTCTGGATAAGACCTGCGTCGTCCCAAGTCTCGGAGCCGTCGGCGTCTTTTTTATCGGGCACCCCAAACAGCAATACGGCCTTAATGCCCAAGGCCACAATTTCGTCAAGTTCCTTAGAGAGGCGGTCAAGCGACCAGCGTTTAATCCCCGGCATGGAGGTGATTTCGTCTTCTATGCCCTTACCTTCTTGAATAAAAAGCGGGTAGATAAAATCATCAACGCGCAAATATGTCTCGCGAACAAGGGCGCGGATACTGGCGTTTGAGCGTAAACGTCTGGTTCTTTGCATATTGAGTTTATCCATAATATGTGTTCACCATTTGCAGCACATGTTCAATGGTTGGATGTTTGGCTGTGTGAACATCCTTAAAATAAGTGCGCGCCGCGTGAGCCGTGGTTTCGCCAATACAAAATGCCGTTTTGTCGAATGAATTGGCTTGCACATAAGACCGTACACCTGAGGGGCTATAAAACATGACGCCCTCAAAATCACCGTCTATTTTATGGCCCGTTAATTTAGTTTCGTAGGCTGGAATTTCGGTGACTTTAATATGACGTTGGGCCAAAATATCTGGCAAATCATCACGGCGCAAAGTCGAACAAAAATAAGTCACAGCCCGTCCACCCATATTTTTAGCGAGGTAGAGCGCCAATTCACGCGATGTTGGCGCCGTATATAAAACTCGCCCCAAGCGTTCCTCAACCATAGTTTTGGTTTTATCGCCAACACAATATATATTTTTAAACCGCAAATTAAGGCGCGGGAAACTGGCCAATAATGACCAGACACTGGCTTGACTTGTGATAATCATACTATCGGTACGAACGGCCTCGGGCGGAATTTTCATGAAAACAGTTTCAATAAAATCCAAACCCTCAAGGCGTATCGAGTTTCTGACCATACCCATTTGTATA
>JAESQI010000331.1 GCA_016765255.1 Robiginitomaculum sp.
GGGTCGTTGATGCTTCGGTTATGCCAAATGTAGTATCAGGCAATACCAACGCGCCTATTCAGTTTCACACCTTTGCTTTTGATGCCGTTGCTCATGATGCCGTTGTTACTGGCCGCTTGCCAGAGCGAAACTCCTAAGGGAAAAATCGAAAATGCTGACGGCAATTTAGCCGTTTCGCCTGCTGTTATCGCTGCTAACAAATCCGTAGCTGATTATCTTGATATGGATGACAATACGGATTTCGAAAATGCAGAGCGCGGTTTTATTGCGACTTTCGAAGAGACCGTTGTAAGAACTGATGAAGGTGGATTCGTTTATGATTTTGGCGCTTATGAGTTTTTGAAAAATCCAGCGCCTGACACCGCTAACCCAAGTCTGTGGCGGCAAAGTCAGCTTGCCTCCAAACACGGTCTGTTCAAGGTGATGGACGGGATTTATCAAGTGCGCGGCTATGATGTTTCCAATATCACGTTTATCCGCGGCAAAACAGGCTGGATTGTCGTTGACCCTTTGATTAGCAAGGAAGTCGCGGCTAAGGCCAAAGAATTGGTCGACCGTGAACTTGGCGTTTTGCCTGTTACCGGCGTTATTTTCACTCATTCTCATCTGGACCATTACGGCGGTGTGCGCGGACTTATTTCAGAAACCGATGTGGCTAACGGTGTTGAAATCATAGCGCCGGACGGTTTCGTGCGCGAGACTGTCAGCGAAAATATTTTGGCTGGTAATGCCATGGGGCGCCGTGCTTCATATATGTTTGGCAGTTTGCTACCGAAGCAGGCCGATGGACAAATTGGTGTTGGTCTTGGCCAAACTATATCAAGCGGTACGCCCGGCCTTCTTTACCCAACCATCAATGTCGATCATACTGGTCAGAAAGTGACCGTAGATGGCGTCGAAATGGACTTTATTCTCACTCTGGACGCAGAAGCGCCAAGTGAATTTATGTTTTACTTGCCGCAGTTCAAAGCCTTCTGCCAAGTCGAGATTATCAATCACACCTTTCATAACTTATACACACCGCGCGGTGCCAAAGTACGCGATGGTCGGCGTTGGGCCAAATATATAGATGAAGCAATCTATCTGTTCGGGGATAAAGCCGAAGTATCGTTTGGCTCGCACCACTGGCCAACTTGGGGGCAGGAACAAACTATAAAACTGTGGACAGGACAACGCGATGTCTATCGTTATGTCCATGACCAGACCGTACGTCTAGCCAATCAAGGCTATACTATGCACGAAATACCTCAGCGTCTGAATGTCCCGGACGGGATTGCTAAATCTTTTGCCAATCGCGGGTATTACGGCACGGTCAGTCATAATTCTAAAGCTCAGTATCAGTTGTATTTTGGGTATTTTGACGGCAATCCGGCCAATCTGAATCCGCTTGGCCCGGTTGAAGCTGGCAAAAAATTTGTCTCATATATGGGAGGTGCCCAAAATGTCATAGACAAAGCCCGCGCTGACTATGACAAAGGCGAGTTTCGCTTTGCGGCTACCGCGCTCAACAATGTGGTTTTTGCTGAACCGGACAATGAAACGGCAGCAAATTTACTAGCCGATACATATACACAGATGGGCTATATGGCCGAGAGCGGTTCTTGGAGGGACTTTTATCTCACCGGGGCATCCGAACTGCGCCACGGTATCAAAGACTTGCCGACTATCCGGACAAGCAGCCCAGATATGGTACGGGCGATCCCGTTGGATTTGTATTTTGATCTGCTCGCAGTGCGCCTGAACGGGCCAGAAGCTGCCAAAAATGACCGCAACCTCAATTTCGAGTTAACCGATACCAAAGAGAAAGCGTTGCTGATGATTAGCAATGGTACACTACATCACCGGCTTGGGCACCGTGATGACAATGCGCCGACCCTAAAACTTACCCGCACGGCGCTGGATCAACTAAATCTCAAGCAAAAAACCTTTGATGAATTAATGGAGGATGGCAGTTTATCCATTGATGGTAATCCACTGGCCGTACAATCATTCTTCGCATTGATTGAAGAGCCAGAGTTCTGGTTCGAAATTGTACGCCCTTAAGCCAGATCGCGCGAAACGGGGTTGAGAGTCCATTAGCAGGGAAACCTACCCTAAGGATTTTCAGTTTTCGGTGATGTTGAATTAGCGCCCGCGTGATAGTTATTCGCCTGGCTCCATAGCACTGATAGAAAACTCTATGCCGCCTAACGCTCCATAATCAATGCAATATGTACCGGCTTGTGCGGGCTGTGCCTGCCCGCAAGTTCCGAGGAGTAAGAGGCTATCCTTCTCACTTTCTTGCCATAGCCCACGGCGACGGGCTTCATTGATCATCCACTTGGCACAGTTAATTGGTGCGCCCAATGCGTAGTCATTTGAAGCAGTCATTAAATTTACGCCATCTTTGGTCATGTTAATTTCAATATCGGCTACCGCTTCATCCCATGGCAGCATATCTCCACAAATGAAACGGTCGGCCCCAAGGTTGACGGCTACGGCATTGGCCAAGGACAAATCTTCTGGTTTTGAAAAAGATAGCCTAACCACTTCGACAACAGGGAAAATACCTTTGGGTTGGCCTTGACCGTTCACGCACACACCGATTTCGCATTCCAGATTTTGCTCTGGAGCCACTTTGATCTCGCATCCATTTTGCAGATAACCGCGCTCATAGAGAGACGCGATCAGGGACGCTTCTAAGCCGAAATGTTTTTGCTCCGCTCGTGAGGAAATTCCCGCCTTAAGGCCGATCACAGTTTGCCCATTTATCTGCGCGGTAATTGATTTTTGAAGCCCGTATCCGTCGTTCAGAGTTGCGAGCGTTGGCATGAGCGGGAGCGCCTTGCGGGCAATAATGGCCTGAGCGATTTTGTCAGCAGCGTGATTACTAGAAGCCATAAACTTATTTTCCTATCGTGTTAAAGTGCCAGAAACCGTACCAGAAATTATGGCCAGATGGTTGTGCGGTGCAATAGCCGGTCATAGCCATCATAGCCGCCAGTGGCGCAGTGAAGAAGCGAGCGATTATCCCAGATAACCAACATGTTTTCCTGCCATTCATGGGCGTAAATGTGTTCGGGTTGAGTCTGCCATGCATGGAGCTCCGTCAGCAAAGCCAGCGCCTTTTCTGGCTCCATACCCTCAACTCCGACAATATACCCAAGGCACCCATATATGGCTTCGCGCCCATTGACAGGGTGCTGCATTATCAACGGGTGGGTTTGGGTTTCTCTAGCCTTTTCTGAAATAATGGGTTTCATAGCTCTATTTAACTTGGGGTCTTCCTGACCATAGACCCCGTCTGGCCCGTAAGCTGGGGCCGCTGAGTGAATACTCACAAGATTTTTAACTTTGTCTTTCAGCTGTTTTGGCATTGTTTGGTAAGCAAGATGCTGGTTAGCAAACAAGGTATTCCCGCCCTTTGGGGGAATTGTTATGCCGTAAAGGCAGGTGCCGATAGGGGGCTGTTCTTTAAAACTCCAATCCGTATGAAAAGATTCGGCAAATATGGGCGACTTTTCGTCTGCGTGCCGCTCAATTGCTGCCACATAACGCCGCCCATCAATGGGGTGAAAGAACGGCTCATCGTTCAAAGAGCCAAAATAACATGTGAACGCCTCTAAATCATCGTCGGTCATTTTCTGATCTGGAAATGACAAAACGTGATATTCTGACCAAGCTTTTTTGATTGCATTGACCTTTTCAGAGCTTAGCGGTTTTCCAAGGTCAATGCCGCGAACTTCCGCGCCGCAAGCTTGACCTGATGGTTTGATCGTAATTGTCATCTTTATCCCCTTAATATGCCTAATACTTTTTGCTCGGACTTGACAAATAACAGTTAGCCCCTCAGTTTGTATTGACATTTTACGCCATTCTTAAAATATTATGATACGA
>JAESQI010000332.1 GCA_016765255.1 Robiginitomaculum sp.
ACCTGAAGGCCTAATAGTTCTTGAAAAACCCACAATTCATTAGCGCATAATTGTGTACAGGTTCGGGCCGCCGAGCAAATCGGGCAATGGTTTTCCGCCAATAGCCAAGCCTCTCCGTCTTGCCTTACCGAGGCCATATAGCCTTCTTGTGTGCGAATTTCGGCGAGTTTTTGCACACGTTCAGACAGGGATTTTTGCCCCTTCATTAAGGTTTTATAGGCAGTAAGTTGATTTTGACTGTGAGTGCTGATCACGCTCTCCAACCCTGCTTGGCCAAGAGACTGTGTGACGGAATTGAGAATGTCTACGGCGAGGGTTTGGTGGGCATCCGGGAAAACCTCTTGGGCGTTGTCGGTTAGGTACCAGTGTTTGGCAGGGCGTCCTCGCTTGGATTTTTGTTCGCTATAAGACAATAACCCCTCTGCCGATAAATCATATAAATGCAAGCGTATGGCCATGGAAGTGAGGTTTAAATGGGTCGCTATATTTGGCGCTGAATGCGGCCCGTGCATCTTTAAATAATTGAGAATTGAAGCGCGGGTTTTTTTCGGGGAGCGTTTCGAATCTGTCATAATGTTTTATAAAGGTATTGCTTTCTAAATGCAAATAATATATAAAGATAAATCTTTATAAACAAGAGGCGAGGAGGGCCTTGCCTGACCGGGAATAAACAAGAGGCGAGGAGGGCCTTGCCTGACCGGGAATAAACAAGGTGGTGATATGAAAATAGAACATATAAATTTAGTCCTATGCGAGCTAGAGCCGACAATTGCGTTTTTACAAACAGCATTCCCCCATTGGCGAATTCGAGGCACGGGTCGCTCTGATTGGTACGGAAAACCGCGCACTTGGCTTCATTTTGGAGATGACGACACCTATATAGCGCTTAGCGATAACGGCACGGGGGAGGGGCGTGATTTAAAAGCGCATAAACCAGGTCTGGCCCATATCGGTTTAGTAATTGATGATCTTGAGGGGCTCGTGGCGCGGTTTTCTGCGAAGGGTATTTTGCCAAGTGTAGCGCTCACGTCCATACCCGCTCGCAAAAATGTATATTACGAGTGCCCCGCTGGCATTGAATGGGAATTTGTTCAATACGGTAGTGATATTCCCAAAATTAGAAACCATTATGACACCGCCTCGTAAAAAACCGGTGGGTATTGCTAAATTAAAGTGTTAATGACAGGTTCAGCTAGGGTTTGTTAGGGTGTGATTATGAACAGGGTATATAAACCAGCTTTTTTATGTCTCGCCGTCAGTATGTTGGGGATGAGTTCTTGCACCCATAGGGTGGAGATCATTCCGTCTGATAAACCGATTATTATCAATTTGAACATCAAAATTGATCAAGAAATTCGCGTTAGGCTCGATAAGGATATTGAAGATTTACTCACCGATAATCCGGACATTTTTTAGGGGGAACATGATGAAACTTACATTCAAAATTATCATTGCGGTTTTTGCGGGCGTTGTTATCCTCGGCGGTATTGCCCTAAGCCCCGCTCTGTCTGCCCCTGCCTTTGCGCAAACCTCATCGGCAAAATCTATTGTTGATAACGCAAAATCGCAACGCTTGGTTGGCGAGCGCATTGACGGGTATCTTGGCCTTGTTACAGGATTTGTGTCGCCAGATATTCAATCTGCCGTTAACGAGATTAACATTCGCCGCAAATCAGCTTACACGAAACTTGCTCGAGATCAGGGCGTGGAAATAGGCGTCATTGCGCGGCTTACAGGCGAAAAACTTGTCGCCAAGGCTTTGTCTGGGCACAAAACCATGGGGGCTGATGGTGTTTGGCAAACACGGTAAGGGTTACAATTTAGCCAAGAATTGTTCTTTTAAAATGAAATAGCTTCATTACACTATGCCTTATACGAATCATGAGGCTCTGTCATGTCTGAACCATTCCCTAAATTAACCGCCGCTCATCTAGCCGCTTTGTTATGTGCAAGAATTTGCCATGATTTAATCAGTCCTGTAGGCGCGCTCAGCGCGGCCTTGGAAGTTTTTGACGATGATGACAATCTCGATATGCGGGACGACGCTATGGAGTTGATCAAATTGAGCGCAGCGCAGGCCAGTGCGAAATTGCAATTTTTACGCCTAGCTTTTGGTGCTGGCGGCTCGGCTTCTGGTGTGATTGCCAGCTCTGAATTGGAACGCTTGGCCATTGGTGTATATGGGCAAGGTAGAGTACAATTGGACTGGAAACTCGATAGGGACGGTTTGGATAAAACGGCGTCGCGGGTTTTGCTTAACCTGATTATGATGGCCCATATGTCTATTCCGCGCGGGGGAAAAATGTTTGTCAAGAGTACCCATAGTCCGCAGCAAGTTGATATAAAAATCACCTGTGAAGGATTAAAGGCTAGACTTGATGGGGAGGTGACGAAAACTTTAAGCGGCGGCGCGCCCGAAGACGGCTTTGATGGTCGCTCGATCCAACCCTTTTATACGGGCATGATCGCCAGAGAGAACGGTGGCAGCGTGTTTTCGACTATTGAGGGTGAAATTGTTACATTTTCGGCCAGTTTCCCGCTAAATGACTCTTAGCGGGACGTCTTAAACTCTCACTGTAAATATTAAGAATACTGATTTTTATTTAGCGGGTTTTAACCTATTTGCCCGATAATATTTCCATATATGTAGCCTGCTACTTATTTGGGATCGTAAATGTATTCAATAGAGCGAAAATTTGTTTTAGCCGCCAATACCCAGCTTCAAAAACTGGACGTGGTATGGGGTGTTAAACCGCAAGACAGCTGCGCGGAAATGTGCGCGGCCAAAAGGCAGGATTGCACCCAATCCGCTCTGGGCGCGATTAAAAGTGCCGCTGCCGAGGTGAAGGCACGTGGGATTATGCGGTCGGCAGGATTTTGCGAAGACGTGTTTGCGCAGCTAAAGGAAAATGAAAGCGCGAAGCTTCAAGGCGCGCTCGTTGGGCTTAAAACGCTTGTATATCAATATGCAGACGGGTTATTTGAAATTGACCCTGCGTTTAGAGATAGCTTGCAGAATTCGCCAATGACTAATAGTCAAAAGCAGGACAATGCTCAAACACTATCTGAGACAGATGAAAAGGCGGCTCACTTACGGGCAAGCAAAGTGTTAAAACCTCTTTTGCATTTGGTTAAAACAGACAGTCGTAAATCTGCATTGCAAAAAATTATGCAGGCTACACAAGAGAGAGAAACACAGCCCATGCCAATGCGGCGTGAACCCGTAAATCCATCTTCTGCAATAGCGGTGAAATTTGAAA
>JAESQI010000333.1 GCA_016765255.1 Robiginitomaculum sp.
AGCTACGGCACTTCCCCCATAAATGGAGGAAAGAAAAGTTAAGGTATTTAAGAAGGACGAAAAACATGTTTGATTTAACAGGTAAAAGAGCATTGGTTACAGGCGCAACTGGCGGGCTTGGCGGCGAGATTGCGAGAACGCTGCACGGGCAGGGGGCGATGGTGACTTTGTCAGGTACGCGAGCTGAAAAACTGGAAGAGCTTGCGAGCGAGCTTGGTGAGCGCGCATTTGTGGCCCCTTGTAATTTATCGGACGGAGATGCGGTCGACGCTTTGCCAAAACAAGCGGCTGAACTTATGGGCGGCAGCGTAGATATATTGGTCTCGAATGCGGGCCTTACCCGTGACGGGCTTCTCATGCGGATGAAAGTGGATGATTGGAACCTCGTGCAAAAAGTAAATCTCGAAGCCTATTTTCGCCTCACTAAAGCCTGCTTGCGCCCTATGATGAAAGCCCGCTGGGGCCGTATTATCGGGATAACCTCCGTAGTTGGTGTGACGGGTAATCCAGGACAAGCCAATTACGCAGCCTCTAAAGCAGGCATGATTGGTTTTACCAAATCTATAGCGTCCGAAGTCGCCGTGCGCGGCATAACGGCAAATTGCATCGCACCTGGGTTTATCAGTTCCCCAATGACAGATGTCCTCAACGAAAAACAAGCCGAAGCCATCCTCACCAAAATCCCCGCAGGCAAATTAGGCACTGGCACAGACATCGCCAACGCCGCGCTCTACTTAGCCTCAGACGAAGCAGGCTATGTCACAGGCCAAACCCTGCACGTAAACGGCGGCATGGCGATGATTTAGGGGGCGAGAGCACAAAAGCTTGCTGCGGCTAATCCGAGTATTGGTTTTATTATGGTTTTTATTTTACTCTCCGTGCGTACGCATAATTTATGAATTTTACAAGTTCACAGCTAATCACAAAGGACAAATTTTGCATTCGCGCCTGTGTCAACATAATAGCCCTCATTAGGGTTGTATGTTCCGCCGTATTTATACAGATATGCGGATCGTTGTTTACAGGCATTTTCGCCTATAATTCTTTGGGTGATTTCGCGTTGACCATCTTTCCAGCTTCCGCTTACTCTTGTTCTTTCAGAAGCGAGTGCAGCGGCAGTTTGTAACTGTGCAGACTCAATGGATTTAACGGCCTGTATAGCTTGCTCATGTCCTTTGGCAGCGGCTTTGTGGTACCATTCTAGCGCATTTTTTGTATGCTTCGTGACGCCAAGGCCGCAATAGTAAATATTGCCGAGCAAAAAATAACCACCTGCATCGCCTTGAGCGGCAGACTTTTTGAGCCAAGTTCTGGATTGATAAAAATCTACCTCAAGCCCGTATCCGTGCATATAGGCCGCGCCCAGTTCCGCCTGCGAAGGGGCGTGGCCTTTCTCGGCGGCAAAGCGGAAGGAATTGACGGCTTGGGGTTTGTTGCCAGCATTTACGGCTCTTACGCCATTTTTGAAATAGGCTTGAGGCGAGGTATCTACGGGGGTTACATAGGTTCCAACCAGATCATATCCGAGTTTTTTCATGAGACTGAGGGAGTATTTTGCTCTACCATGCCCTTGCGCCGCCGCTTGTTTAGTCCAGTACATTTCTTTCTGGCGGGATTTGGATATGCCCCAATCTTTATCGTACATCATTGCCAAGCGGTATTGGCCTTCCGCATAGCCTTGATCTGCGGCTTTGCGGAACCATTTGATTGCAATACCATGGTCTTCGGGCAAATTACCTGTGCCTCATGTAGAAAAAACCTACAAGGCCTTGGCATTTCGCATACCCAAGGTCTGCACATTTTTGCAACCACGACAAAGATGTTTGCGAAGATTTTTCTACACCAACACCTGATCTGTATAAGGCAAATAACATGAACATTGCCTCTGTATTACCAAGTTTTGCTTCTTGATTGTAAATTGAATGGGCGAGGTCGAATTCCTCGTCTTCCAAAGCTTTTGTCGCTTTAAGCAATTGCGCATTAAGTTCATTCGCGTCTAGGTATTCTTGTTGCTTTTTCTGTGAGAACTTATTTGCATCATTTGATGTTTTTGGTGCACTATTACTTGTATCACGGGTGGGTTTTTCTGCTGTTTGCGGAGGAATATCTGATTGTAATTCATTATTACTGCAAGCGGTAAGTGTAAAAACAAAAATAGTTAAAATCATCAAGTACTTCATATTGGGCTCCTGTTTTATAATTATCTAACAAAACCCGTCCAAAATTACTCGTGACAAATCCTGTCCCGATTGAAAATAATTGGTTTTTTAAAGGGCTAAGGTGGCGGATTGCGGTAAATTGCACAATAAAGTGATAGGATTTACCCTCATATTTCCGTCAAAATACTGATTTTATGTTGGAAAAAAATGCACCTTAGTGCTAGGCAGTCCTCACTTGGTGTGTTAGTTCACCGCCCGAATGTAGGGGTTAGCCTTGAAATACTTCGAGTCGAGCCTACATTTGAAATGATAAAACCGCCGATTTCGGCAAGTAGTTAAGGAATGTCATATGTCAGACGTATTAAGTCGCGTTACAAAAATGGTTGTTGAGCACCTCGATGTTGAGGAAAGCAAGGTAACCCAAAAAGCCAATTTTATCGAAGATCTTGGTGCCGATAGCTTGGACAATGTAGAACTTGTTATGGCGTTTGAAGAAGAATTCGACATTGAAATTCCTGATGACGCTGCAGAAACCATCCAAACGGTTGGCAACGCTGTTGATTTCATTACTAAAGCCACGGCGTAAAGACGCCTATGGCACGAAGAGTTGTTGTTACAGGTCTGGGTCTTGTTACGCCGTTAGGCGTCGGGGTCGAGATCGTTTGGGACAACCTTCTTGCGAGTAAATCTGGTGCAGGCCGGATTGATCATTTTGAAACCGATGATCTGGCCTGTAAAATAGCCGCCATGATCCCGCGCATCGATGGGCGGGGCGGCGGTGGGCCAGATATTCCAGGGTCATTTAACCCTGACGACACCCTATCAAAACGTGAACAAAAACGTGTTGATGAGTTTATACT
>JAESQI010000334.1 GCA_016765255.1 Robiginitomaculum sp.
CCACATTAAAAATATCTGCATTTGACGCGTCGGCAAAGGCATGATTAGATTTTGGCGTGACAATAGGATCCGCCCCGCAAGACACAATCAATGTCGGGATATTTAAGTGTTTTGCATTATCATTTACAAATTTCATGGATTTTAAAGCTGCGCTAATCCAGCCAAATGTAGGGGCGCCAACACGTAAACGTTTGTGGTTTTCAAAATAAGTTGCCCAAAGTTGATACCTATTTGGATCAGAGGTGAGTTTATTCGTCCGAAAGGGTACAGGTAAACCGCTTCTTTGGGCCTGAAAGGGTAAGTTTCTTTCCTTAAAACCGAGCCAAGACAGCCCCCTTACGATTAAATTCAAAGAGGTATCTAGGTCTTGAAACTCCAACATTGGGGCCGTAAATACGCACGCGGCAGGATTTAGCCGCCCCGTCAAAACGGTTTGCAATCCAATTGTCCCCCCCATGGAATGCCCCATCAGAATATGCGGACGCGGCAATTCACTTTTAAATGCAGTGGTGATAAACGCCAAATCATCACAATAGTCTTCAAAATCACCAACATAGGATTTCATTGGGTCTGCGAGCAATCGTGATGACAATCCCTGCCCGCGAGGGTCAAGAATTAAAACAGAAAACCCACGGCGCGTTAAATCATCAATCGTTTCAAAGTATTTTTCAATGAATTCGGTTCGACCAGGTTGGAAAATAACACTACCGCGTGCCTCAGCTCGTCCTGCAGCCGCATACATAACCCGTAGTTTAACATTGCCGTTTTGAATATAGTAAAACTGCGCGCCAACAGGAAGATCAAGGCCTTCCAAGCGAACAACATCTCCAGGCTTGGTTTCAATCTTCATGGGCGTCTCGAATACAGAAGATGTTTACCTACGTCTTACACAGGCAAATTACATAGAGCTAAACAATTTTTGCAATCCCATCGCAACAGACATATCACCAGCAACTTTTAATTTACCTGACATAAAGGCCATCATTGGATCAAGATTACCCGACGAAAGCGAGATAAAATCCTCCTTGGTGACACTGATAGTGCAATCTGCGTCGCTGTCTTCACCAGATACGTCTGTGCCAGATGCAAATACAACCCCATCATCACCAAAATCAAATTTAACCGATTTATCAAGTCCACCTGCTGACGTCACAGCAGTTTTCATTTTTTCTATAATTTCTTCATTGGTCATAAGGCTCTCCATTTATATGCATATTGTTGAATATGTATGAGAGGTTATAGGGTAAAAATCCAGCCCAAAACACTTAAAAATACAATATTTAGCAATAAATGATTACATAGGTTTGCGGAACTTAAGTGTGAACCGATCAGACTCCCCAATTGCCTTATATTTAGCCTCGTCAAAGTCTGCAGCCATTTCTTCACCACGCTTCGCACTGCTACTCACGGGCGGCAATGTCCATACACCAAAGGGGTGATCAGCTGTATCTTTGGGGTTGGCATTTATTTCACTAGACCCAACGAATTCAAATCCTACTTCTGCAGCCAAAGATTTCACAAAACTCGCCTGCACATAACCGTCGCGGGTTTTTAAATCTTGTTCGCCTGATTCTGGTAGCCGGTGCTCGACGATTCCCAATATTCCGCCAGGTTTTAAGGCGGCATAAAAATCAGCAAATGCTTTTTCTTCAAAGCCTCTACTCACCCATGAATGTACATTGCGAAAAGACAAAACGAGGTCAGCTTGTCCGCCTGCCAGTAAAGGTGATTTATCACTAAAATCTACACTGGTGACAAGACCATATAATTCTCCATTGGTTTCAAATTTATCTTTAAACCGTTTCCCAACACCAGCCGCTATATATGTGCCGCCCGTCGCTTTACTATACGGAGTAAGAATATTTGAATACCAACCACCGCCTGGGTAAATCTCCACAATGGTTTGTTCGGGCGCCAAACCAAAAAATTCCAATGTCTCTTTAGGATGTCTAAACACATCGCGCTGTGCTTCATCACCGCGCCACTCGCCTGCTATAACGTGCTCTAAGGGGGACATTTTTGCCGCAACACTGATTGTGTCTGCGTTGTCTACAGTTTTCATAGATTTAGCACATCCAGAGACTACCAATACATTCGCAAGACAGACTCCTATCATTAAAGTACGTATATTCATAACTTTTCTCCCATTAGTTTTTTTAATCATAGTTATTATCCCTTGTTAAGCAAGGCATAGCTTGCACAACAAACCCAACTGCGGACACAAAACTTGAAATCAAATAAAACAGACCCATATCTAGTATGGGTGCCAATCGGGCCCAATAAATTGCAAAATGCCAAATCGGGTTTTGCTTAAACACAACTTACATTGCTTTGAAAGGATGTATAAAATGAACTATGACTTCACCCCCCTGAGCCGCTCATTCATTGGCTTTGACCGTATGGCCAACCTTATTGATAGTGCCACAAAAATTTCGACTACAAATTCTTACCCCCCTTATAATATTGCCCAACTCAGCGAAGACACATATTTGATTGAACTCGCCGTCGCAGGGTTTGGAGACAGTGATCTTGAGCTTCAAACCCACGAAAATGTGCTGACCATCATTGGGACAAAAGCCGCCAATGAAACCAACACTGGTGAATACTTACACAGAGGGATTGCTGAGCGCGGGTTTGAGCGCCGGTTCCAACTTGCCGACCATGTTTTAGTATCAGGTGCTAGTCTTGAAAACGGTCTCTTGCGCATAGAATTGAAGCGGGAATTACCAGAAGCAATGAAGCCTCGCAAAATAGAGATCACCAATCATGACGAAGATTTAATCAGTTCGAAACCTTGTCGCAAGAGCAAAGCTGCTTAAATATACTCTAAGGCGTTGAGACTGTTTGTTTGCATCACCCCTGCCCTCCCCCCTTAAGGGTCAGGATTGCGGTGTAAATATTATAACATGATCCGCTGATAACGCGACGTCCTGCACTTCCTCCCCCAGCAGGACGTCGCGGTTTATCTTTAAAATTCAATAAAAAAAGCCGCCCAGAAAGGCGGCTTTTTATTCTTGATGGCAGGTTATTTACGCGCCCGTTTCCTCAGAAATTTCTGCTGGAAATTCTTCTATAGCAGGTAGAGCTGCCGCCCGTTCTTCGAGAACAGCCGCGTCGCGCTCATTGGCCAATTTTTGGTATTTCCGCAAATTCGCACCTGTACCTGCTGGGATCAAACGCCCAACGATTACATTTTCTTTTAGGCCCTCCAGCATATCTTCTTTGCCGTGTACTGACGCATCGGTTAAGACGCGTGTGGTTTCTTGGAACGAAGCAGCCGATATAAAGGAACGCGTCTGCAAGCTGGCTTTGGTAATCCCCAATAAAACAGGTTTGCCGATGGCTGGCGTTTTGTTTTTATCACGCTCAAACAAAGCTTCGTTAATTTCAGCAAATTCAACTCGGTCAAGCTGCTCCCCGCGCAACAAACTGGTGTCGCCAGGATCGGTGACTTCAACTTTTTGCAACATTTGACGCACAATCACTTCGATATGTTTGTCATTGATTGGCACACCTTGAAGGCGGTAAACGGCCTGAACTTCATTGACCAAATAATCGGCCAAAGCTTCCACACCCAAAATTTCCAAAATATCATGTGGAGCAGGATTGCCGTCGATAAGATAGCTGCCTTTGAGAACACGGTCACCATCACGGACGGTCATATGTTTACCCTTAGCAATCAAATATTGCACAGGTTCTATACTCTCATCATCTGGGACAATTTGAATACGGCGCTTGTTTTTATAATCACGGGTAAATTCAATTTTCCCGTCGCAAGCTGCAATCACCGCATCATTTTTTGGACGACGCGCTTCAAACAATTCCACCACACGCGGCAAGCCACCCGTAATATCTTTTTGGGTTGCGCTCCCTTTAGCAATACGAGCAAGCGCTTCACCAGCATGTACCGTATCATCATCATTAACTGACAATATAGCGCCTACAGCAAGCATATAGGTCGCCGCATTGCCATTTGCGGTTTTTACGGGTTCGCCGTTTTTATCTTGAACCACGACCATTGGCTGTAGATCACCACCCTTAGACGAGGAGCGCCAGTCAACAATGACTTTGTTTGTAATCCCAGTTTCTTCGTCAGTTTCTTCGCGAACAGATACACCTTCGACCATATCAAGAAGCTTAACAGTACCGCCAACTTCTGTAATAATTGGCTCTGCATAGGGATCCCAATCGGCTAGTCTATCGCCGTGTGATACTTTCTTACCTGCGGCAATCGTCAGCCGTGTCCCATATGCAACTTTATGAGTTTCGAGGGATTTACCATCTTTGGTCTCAACTGCAATTTGCATATTGCGGCCCATGACAATGAAGACACCATTTTTATCTTTGACAACTTTGCCGTCAATATAAACCATCATACCTTCGGATTTACTCTCAACAGAAGATTTCTCAGACACAGATGCTGTACCGCCAATATGGAAAGTCCGCATGGTTAGCTGTGTACCAGGTTCGCCAATAGATTGCGCCGCAATCACACCGACGGCCTCTCCCATATTCACTTTAGTCCCACGCGCCAAATCACGACCATAACAGGTCGCACAAATTCCGCTGGTTGTTTCGCATGTCAAAGGCGAGCGGGTTTGCGCGTCAGCAATTCCGCTTGCGTCAATTTTAACCGCAATATCCTCATCAATATATGTATTGGCGGGGAACATGACTTCACCCGTTTGTGGGTCATGCATGTCCTCGGCACAAGTACGGCCAAGCATACGCTCGCCCAGTGAGACAACGACCTCGCCCCCGTCCACAACAGGTGTGAGACGAATACCAGCGCTGGTGCCGCAATCTTGCTCATTGACAATACAGTCTTGAGCCACATCAACAAGCCGACGTGTAAGATATCCGGAGTTGGCTGTTTTAAGAGCCGTATCCGCCAGACCTTTCCGGGCCCCATGGGTCGAGTTAAAATACTCAAGAACCGACAGGCCTTCTTTAAAGTTTGAAATAATCGGCGTTTCGATGATTTCACCCGATGGTTTCGCCATCAAACCGCGCATACCCGCAAGTTGTTTCATCTGGTTTTTAGAACCACGCGCGCCCGAGTCCGCCATCATAAAGACGGAGTTGATCATTTTACGCGGCTTGGCTGCCTCAGCCATCATGGCGTCGGCCACTTTGTCCGTACATTTTGACCATGCATCAGCGACTTTGTTATATTTCTCGCCTTTGGTAATCAAACCATCTGCATATTGTTGCTCAAACGCATCTACATCTGCTTGCGTTTTATCAACTTCGATTTTCTTGGCGGCAGGGATAATCATATCATCTTTACCAAATGAAATACCCGCAGCTGCCGCTTCTCTAAAGCCGAGCCCCATGATTTTATCACAAAAAATCACAGTCGCCTTTTGACCAGCATGGCGATAAACATCTTCAATCACTTTCCCAATCGCTTTTTTAGATAAAGCTTGATTGATGATTGAATAGTGAATTTTTTTATGCTTTGGCAAATATTCGGCAACCATTAAACGACCAGCCGTTGTTTCGGCTAGTTCTTGCACGATGCTACCGTCTTCTTGCACGACATCAAACCGCGCTTTTATTTTGGTGTGCATTGTGATGTGTTTGGCATCAAGAGCCGCTTCCAATTCACCCATATCTGCGATCGTGCGGCCTTCGCCTTTTTCGCCGTCAACGGCCAAAGACATATAATAAAGACCCAGCACGATATCCTGTGAAGGAACAATCACTGGCTTGCCATTTGAGGGCGACAAAATATTGTTGGTCGACATCATCAATACACGGGATTCTAACTGTGCCTCGATTGATAATGGGACGTGAACGGCCATTTGGCCACCGTCAAAGTCAGCGTTAAAAGCGGTACAAACGAGCGGGTGCAAACGAATAGCCTTACCCTCGGTGAGGACAGGTTCAAACGCTTGAATACCAAGCCTATGCAGGGTTGGCGCACGGTTGAGTAAAATTGGATGTTCGCGGATGACTTCGTCTAAGATATCCCAAACTTCAGGCCGTTGTTTTTCAACGATTTTTTTGGACTGTTTGACAGTTGAAGATATACCCTTCGCGTCAAGGCGAGCGTAAATAAATGGCTTAAACAATTCAAGAGCCATTTTCTTTGGCAAACCACATTGGTGCAACATGAGCTCTGGCCCAACCACGATTACGGACCGACCAGAATAATCAACCCGTTTGCCGAGCAAGTTTTGACGGAAACGCCCTTGCTTACCTTTAAGCATATCGGACATGGATTTAAGCGGACGTTTATTGGCGCCCGTAATCACACGACCACGTCGACCGTTATCAAACAGCGCGTCAACAGATTCTTGCAACATACGTTTTTCATTACGGATAATGATATCAGGAGCGCGAAGTTCTATGAGGCGCTTGAGGCGGTTATTACGGTTGATCACACGGCGGTATAAATCGTTAAGGTCAGACGTAGCAAAACGGCCACCATCCAAGGGAACAAGCGGGCGTAATTCTGGCGGTATCACAGGAACTACGGTCATAATCATCCACTCTGGGCGATTTCCAGAATGAATGAACGCCTCGAGGAGCTTCAGCCGCTTTTGGTATTTTTTCAGCTTTAATTCTGAACCCGTTTCGCCCATGTCAAAACGGACGCGTTCAACTTCGGCTTCGAGGTCTAGACCAATGAGCATTTCACGTACGGCCTCTGCGCCAATGCTAGCGGTAAAGCTGTCTTCACCAAATTCGGTTTGCGCATCAAGGAATTCTTCCTCAGATAGCAATTGACGCTCGGTCATCGAAGTCAGGCCAGGTTCTGTAATCACAAAACTTTCAAAATACAAAATCCGCTCGACTTGTTTTAATGTAATGTCGAGCATGGTCGCAATACGAGACGGCAAGGATTTTAGGAACCAAATATGAGCTACAGGCGCAGCCAGTTCAATATGGCCCATACGTTCGCGACGAACACGGGAAACGGTAACTTCAACGCCGCATTTCTCGCAGACAACACCTTTATATTTCATGCGCTTATATTTACCGCACAAGCATTCGTAATCTTTCATCGGGCCAAAAATACGTGAACAGAACAGACCGTCTTTTTCAGGCTTAAATGTCCGGTAGTTAATGGTTTCAGGCTTGCGAATTTCGCCAAATGACCAGCTTAAAATCTTCTCTGGACTGGCCAAAGAAATTCTGATGCGATCAAAGCTCGGGCCTTCTTGGGCCGGATTGAAAATGTTCATGACCTCTTGGTTCATGGTATTCTCCTTATACTATTAGAGCCGTTTAACAGGCTCGAAAAAACAAAGTGAACGACTAGATTACCCGTTCGTGAGTTCAATATTTAGACCAAGCGAGCGGATCTCTTTGATCAGCACGTTAAAGCTTTCTGGAATGCCAGCTTCGAAGCCGTCGTCGCCGCGAACAATACTTTCGTATACTTTTGTACGGCCAGCAACGTCATCGGATTTAACCGTGAGCATTTCTTGCAATGTGTAAGCAGCCCCATAAGCTTCGAGCGCCCAAACTTCCATCTCACCAAATCTTTGGCCACCAAATTGCGCTTTACCGCCAAGAGGTTGCTGGGTGACGAGAGAATACGGCCCAATCGAACGAGCATGAATTTTATCGTCCACCAAATGGTGAAGTTTAAGCAAATATTTATAGCCAACAGTCACAGGACGGGTGAAGGTTTCTCCCGTTCGGCCATCGCGCAACATTTCTTGCCCAGAACTTGTCAAACCCGCTTTTTCAAGCATTTCAACAATATCGGCCTCATTCGCGCCATCAAAAACCGGGGTCGCAATCGGCACACCATTTGTCAAATTACCCGCCAGCTCAACCAGTTCTTCGTTTTTACGCGGTAGAGTAATGTCTCCATATGCATTTTCCAAAGACAGCTTAAGTGGTGCCATATCCCCGTTTTCACGGTAGGTTTTAAGCGCGTCATCAATGAGTTTTCCCATACCAGCGCAAGCCCAACCCAAATGAGTTTCAAGGATTTGCCCAATATTCATTCGAGACGGAACCCCGAGTGGATTGAGAACAATATCAACGGCTTGACCATTTTCTAGGTACGGCATGTCTTCAACAGGGTTGATTTTGGAAATCACCCCTTTATTGCCGTGACGCCCCGCCATTTTATCACCAGGTTGGAGTTTACGTTTTACAGCAACAAAAACTTTGACCATTTTCATGACGCCTGGCGCAATATCATCACCGCGTTCAATTTTATCAACCTTGTCTTCAAAACGCGCATCCAACACTGATTTTGAAGTATCATATTGAATTTTCAATGCTTCGAGCTCGCCAATGGCTTTCTCGTCGTCGACACCAATCCGCCACCAATCGCTGCGTGGAATTTCAGATAAAGTTTCTTCGGTGACAGGGCCTTTTCTAAAGCCGCGTGGGCCAGAAACCGCCTGTTTACCGAGCAAGGTATCTTTAACATGGTTATAAATATTACGCTCTAGGATGGAAAGTTCATCATCACGGTCTTTGCCGAGACTTTCGATTTCTTCCCGTTCAATTTGCAAAGCCCGTTCGTCTTTTTCTACACCGTGCCGATTAAACACGCGGACTTCAACAACAGTACCTGAAGAACCTGGTGACATTTTCAATGATGTATCGCGTACATCAGATGCTTTTTCACCGAAGATAGCTCGCAAGAGTTTTTCTTCAGGGGTCATCGGACTTTCGCCTTTTGGCGTAACTTTACCGACTAGAATATCACCGGCGTGAACTTCTGCACCCACGGCAACGATACCTGCCTCGTCCAAATTACTAAGGGCTTCTTCGCCAACATTCGGAATATCGCGGGTAATTTCTTCTGGCCCTAATTTCGTATCGCGAGCCATTACAGAAAATTCTTCGAGATGCAGCGACGTATACACATCATCACGCACAATGCGCTCAGAGATGAGAATACTATCCTCATAATTAAACCCACTCCACGGCATAAAGGCCACAAGTACGTTTTTCCCTAGAGCCAATTCGCCAAGTTGTGTAGACGGGCCGTCCGCAATAATATCGCCAGCTTTAATAACGTCACCAACTTTGACAAGCGGTGTCTGGTTAATACAGGTAGATTGGTTAGAGCGTTGGAATTTCAGGAGGTTATAAATATCCACGCCTGATTTCGTCAAATCGGTTTCTTTATTGGCGCGAACCACAATCCTTTTTGCGTCCACCTGCTCGACGATACCTTCGCGGCGAGCCGCAATCGTTGCGCCTGAATCCAGAGCCACAATTGATTCCATACCTGTACCCACAAGCGGAGCTTCTGCTTTGAGCAAAGGCACAGCTTGGCGCATCATGTTCGAGCCCATCAAGGCCCGGTTGGCATCATCATGTTCCAAAAACGGAATCAGGGACGTCGCAACGGACACAAGCTGTTTTGGCGACACGTCAATAAAGTCGATATCATTACGCTCAACCAAGGTCACATCACCTTGCACACGACAGGTGATAAAATCACCAACCAGCATATTGTTCTCGTCTACTTCGGCGTTGGCTTGGGCGATTTTATAACGCGCTTCTTCCATAGCAGAAATATAGTGCACATCATTGGTCACTTTACCCTTGGTGATACGGCGATACGGGCTTTCGATAAAACCGTATTTATTGATCCGCGCATGGGTCGCCAGTGAGTTTATCAGACTAATATTTGGCCCCTCGGGCGTTTCAATCGGACAGATACGCCCGTAATGGGTTGGATGAACATCGCGCACTTCAAAACCAGCCCGTTCGCGGGTAAGACCACCAGGTCCAAGCGCAGACAGACGGCGCTTATGGGTAATTTCCGAAAGTGGATTGGTTTGATCCATAAATTGTGAAAGTTGTGATGAACCAAAGAACTCACGCACAACAGCAGCGGCAGGTTTGGCATTGATCAAATCGTGCGGCATAACCGTTTCAATATCAACCGACGTCATCCGTTCTTTAATCGCACGTTCCATACGCAACAAACCAATACGATATTGGTTTTGCATCAATTCACCAACGGAGCGCACCCGGCTACTGCCAAGATTGTCAATATCATCTGTTTGGCCAATCCCGTCTTTAAGTTTCACAAGCGTGTCAATGACACCGAGCAAATCCTCTTTACGAAGCACGCGAATATGATCATCACATTCAAGGTTAAGGCGCATATTCATTTTAACGCGGCCTACATCTGATAAATCATACCGGTCTGATTCAAAGAAGAGACTTTGGAATAAAGCGTTCGCAGTCTCAGGGGTTGGCGGCTCACCTGGACGCATGACCCGGTAAATATCAACTAGGGCTCCGTCTTGACTATCGTTTTTATCCGCAGCCAGAGTATTGCGAATAAATGGCCCGACATTGATATGATCAATATTGAGCACATAAATTTCTGTTATGCTAGCTTCATTGATCTGCTCAATAACTTCAATGCTAAGCTCGTCACCAGCTTCAGCGTAAATTTCGCCTGTATTCACATTGACAATATCCTCAGCAGCATAGCGCTCCGCCAATTCTTCATTGGAAATCAGGAGGTTTTTCAAACCATTATCTGCCAATTTTTTGGCCCCACGTTTTGTGAGTTTACGCCCTGCTGGCGTTAAAGTTTCACCCGTTTTCGCGTCAACTAAATCTCTTAGAAGTTTCGAGCCTTTGTATTTATCAGCGTCAAACGGCAACACCCATCCGTCCTTGGATTTATTGCGGGTGTATTTAATGTTCTCGTAAAATTCGCCTAGAATTTCTTCTTTCGTCATACCCAGTGCATACAGAACTGTTGTCGCTGGCAATTTACGCTTGCGGTCAATCCGCGCATATAAAATATCTTTGGCATCAAATTCAAAATCGAGCCAGGAACCACGGTAGGGAATGATACGAGCAGAATGAAGGATTTTACCAGACGAATGGCTTTTGCCTTTATCATGGTCAAAAAACACACCTGGAGATCTGTGCATTTGCGAAACAATGACACGTTCTGTACCGTTGACAATAAACGTACCTTTGCCTGTCATCAGGGGCATATCGCCCATATAAACTTCTTGTTCTTTAATATCTTTGACAGAGCGCGCCCCTGTATCATCATCAATATCAAACACCACAAGACGCATTTTGACTTTCAGAGGAGCCGCAAATGTAATATCGCGTTGCTGACACTCTTCTTCGTCAAATTTCGGCTTATCAAATGCGAATGAGACATATTCAAGTACGGCCCGATCTGAGAAATCCCGAACAGGGAATACCGATGTAAACACACCGTTTAGTCCATTATCCCCACGGTCTTCGTGCGGAACATCCATTTGCAAAAACTGCTTATAGGAAGATTTTTGGACTTCTATTAGGTTTGGCATGCGTATCACATCCTGAATACGACCAAAGCTTTTACGAATACGTTTCTTGCCAGTAAATGTGAGCGACATCAAATACACCTTTACAATACGAAAGAAGGAAGCTTCAAGCCCCCGCTTTCAAAAAAAATTGTAGGATTTAACCTGTTCCTGTCAGCACGCTTTTTTGCTAGCGCAAGCGGGTTCTCGGTGCGCGTAAACACGCACCGAGAGGTATCTACTTAACTTCAGCGGTCGCGCCAGCTGCTTCCAGCTTAGCTTTGATCCCTTCAGCTTCATCCTTAGATACACCTTCCTTAACGGCTTTAGGTGCAGCTTCAACAAGGTCTTTGGCTTCTTTGAGGCCAAGACCAGTGATTGTGCGGACTTCTTTAATCACATTGATTTTCTTTTCACCATATGACGCGAGGATCACGTCAAATTCGGTTTTCTCAGCAACAGCTTCTTCGCCGCCAGCAGCAGGGCCAGCAACTGCAACTGCGGCTGCAGCTTTAATGCCATTTTCTTCAAGAATATCATTGAGTTCTTTTGCTTCCATGATGGTAAGGCCCATCAATTCTTTAGCAAGTTTAGCTATATCAGCCATGTTAGTTTCCTTTAGTTAGTAGTTAAGTTTCAGTTCGAATGTTACGAGCCTGACATTAAGCTGCCGCGCCTTCAGCAATAACACCAATCGCTCCCGCAAGGGCGCTCCCTGGTGCATTAAGACGAGAACCAATCTCAGAAGCTTGACCAAGTAGCCGTGCGGCCACCATGCCAATCAATTCTTCGGTGACGGTAGTTTGGACAATGCCTCAATACCGGATACGTCAAACACTTCTTCACCCATAAATCCGCCTAGAATATTGAATAAATCACTATCCTTGGCAAATTTTACAGCCACTTTCGGCGCACTAATGACATCCTCGGCATAAGCAATTGCGACAGGCCCTTTAAAGAGCTCAGCAACACCTTCGCCGGGTTTACCTTTGAGTGCGATTTTAGCGAGACGGTTTTTAACAATTTTAATCGTTGCGCCGTTTTCACGTAATTGTGCGCGTAGATCTGTCAGTTCCGCAACTGTCATGCCTGAATATTCAGCCATGACAACGGACCCAGAATTATCAAAAATGCCTTCCAGCATGTTGATCATTTCCTGTTTTTGTTTTCGATCCATTGCGGTCTCCCTGTTACGATAACCCCCCATGGGCTACCTTCAAGTGCACCGACAGACCCCAAAGGGAAATACCGGTGCGGTCGTTGTCCCAGGGCTTCGAACCGAACTTAGCGCAAGGCGCAAAAATCGGTTTATCGCTCTGTCTCACACTGGCATCAATTAAGCCGGTCCATTATAGTTTTGGCCAGCACCTGTGATCTCGGACAGTTTAATATGTTTCACGTGAAACATATTAAACATTGACGGGGCATCATTGCGATCCCCCGCCAAATTCTTTTTAGGACGCCATCGCTTCCGATGTGTCAATTTTTACGCTTGGCCCCATAGTCGAGCATAGGGATACGCGTTGCATAAATGTGCCTTTAGCACCGGTTGGTTTGGCTTTCATGATCGCGCCCAAAAAGGCTCTAACATTTTCAGCCAAATCAGCTTCTGAGAAGCTGGCTTTGCCAACACCTGCGTGAATAACGCCAGCTTTTTCAACACGAAACTCTACCGCTCCGCCTTTGGCATCTTTAACCGCTTGACCAACATTCGGCGTGACCGTACCCACTTTCGGGTTTGGCATCATACCTTTTGGGCCCAACACTTTACCGAGACGACCCACGAGTGGCATCATATCTGGCGTTGCAATCACGCGGTCAAAATCCATTTCGCCCGCTTGTATTTTTGCAGCCAAATCTTCCGCGCCAACAATATCTGCGCCCGCCGCAAGAGCTTCTTCAGCTTTCGCGTCTTTGGCAAATACGGCAACCCGAATTGTACGCCCTGTACCATTTGGAAGATTGCACACGCCGCGAACCATTTGGTCTGCGTGGCGAGGGTCAACACCCAAATTGATAGCAATCTCAATGGTTTCATCAAATTTTGCCGTTGCATTTCCTTTTACCAAACCGACGGCGTCTTTGACATTATAAAATGCTTCGCGGTCGATTTTGCTGCGCGCCGCAGCCGTTCTTTTACCTTGCTTTGCCATAACCCTACTCCGTAACCTCAAAGCCCATAGAACGGGCAGACCCAGCAATAATTTTTTGTGCTTGATCAAGATCATTGGCGCTTAAATCTACAAATTTCAGTTCAGCAATTTCCCGGCACTGTTTCATGGTAACGGTAGCCGCAATAATACGCCCCGGCTCCGTAGAACCAGACTTGAGGCCAGCTGCTTTCTTAAGATAATAAGAAGCAGGTGGAGTTTTTGTCTCAAACGTAAAGGATTTATCCGCGTAAACTGTGATAATGGTTGGAATAGGAATACTCTTTTCCAAATCCGCTGTTTTTGCGTTAAATGCTTTGGTAAATTCCATAATATTCACACCACGTTGACCAAGAGCAGGCCCAAGTGGTGGGGACGGGTTGGCTGTGCCCGCCGGGACCATCAATTTGATGTATCCTTCAATCTTCTTTGCCATGTTTCACTCCAATTTATGGCTTAAACCCAATGTTTAAGCTGTTAAGTGTGTCCGTGGTCGGGTGATACTGGACTTAGCACCACCTCCCACAAACATTTCATACTTAGGTCTGTTTTTCGACCTGCGTATACTCCAATTCGACCGGGGTGCCCCGACCGAAAATATTGATCAGCACTTTCAAGCGCTCGTGTTCTTCGTCCACATCTTCCACACTGCCTTCAAACGACTGGAAATGCCCGTCAACGACCTTGACCCCATCAGGCCAACGCAGAATTCGTTTTGTTAACGCTAGATACGCCCGGTGGTTTGGGTTTATCGATGCGAGAAATTATCAAAAAAATCATTGCTTCACCAGTTCCTGTTATTACATACGTCACCCCTAGTGGTTCTCGCGCAGCTAGCGCGGGTACTTATATCCTTTATGCTAGTCATATTGCCGCCATGGCGCCTGCCACCAATCTTGGAGCTGCTACTCCAGTTCAGCTCATTCCCTCAATTAGCTCTGATAAAGACAAGCCTTCAGCGGAAAAAAAGCAGTCTCAACCCCATGATGCGATGGGCAAAAAAGTGCTGAATGACGCTGTTGCCTATATTCGTGGTTTGGCCAAATTGCGAGGGCGTAATGAACAATGGGCTGAGAAAGCGGTGAGAATAGGAGCCAGTTTGCCGGCTGAGGAGGCGCTGCAACAAAATGTTATCGACATACTGGCAATTGACCAAGCTGATTTATTTCGACAACTGGATGGTGTAACGGTGAATGTATTAGGCAAAGACATGACACTCACGACGACATCGCTGATGGTGAAAAAAATTGTACCTAACTGGCGAAATAAACTTCTAGGGGTCATCAGCAACCCCAATGTTGCATATATCTTGATGTTAATTGGTATTTACGGCTTAATTTTCGAGTTTGCTAATCCCGGCGCAATTGTGCCTGGCACAATTGGCTCTATTTGTCTTTTACTTGCATTATTTGCATTTCAGGTTTTACCGATGAACTATGCAGGCTTGGTGTTAATTTTGCTGGGGATTGGCCTAATGACAGCGGAAGCGTTTCAACCGAGTTTCGGCGTATTAGGTCTGGGCGGCGTAGTTGCCTTCGTTTTTGGCTCAATCATTCTAATAGATACCGACATATTGCCGGGTTACGGTATCAATTTAGGCGTTATTGCCGGCTTTACGGTGTCTTCAGTTATCTTTTTTGTTTTGGCATTTGGTCTAGTTTTTAAAGCTCGGCGTAACCCAGTTGTTTCTGGTCAAGAAGAAATGATAGGTGCGACATGTGTCGCTTTGGATGCTTTTGAGCAGCAAGGTTGGGTTCGTGTGCATAGTGAGGTGTGGAACGCACGCAGCCACATGCCGATGAAAAAAGGTGAAAAAGCAACGGTGGTTGCAATTAATGGTCTAATTTTAGATATAGCACCAGAGATTTATAAGGAGGATTAGTGATGAAATTGAAGAAATTGATGTGACATTAACTTTTTTGCCCATATTTGGGCTTGTAACGCTTATCTTAATTTTCAGTGCGATAAGAATTTTACGCGAATATGAACGCGGCACGGTTTTCTTGTTAGGGCGTTTTTATAAAGTCAAAGGCCCTGGGCTTATCATCATCATCATTCCATTTTTACAACAAATGGTAAGGGTGGACCTTCGCACCGTTGTAATGGATGTGCCCACGCAGGATGTTATCTCTAGGGACAACGTGTCGGTAAAAGTAAATGCTGTGGTGTATTTTCGAGTCATTGACCCAGAAAAGGCCATCATTCAGGTAGAAAATTTCTATAATGCGACCAGCCAATTGGCGCAAACAACCCTGCGTTCAGTTTTAGGCCAACACGAACTCGATGAAATGTTGGCGGAACGAGAAAAACTCAATATTGATATCCAGACTTTGCTCGATGCGCAAACCGATGCTTGGGGGATAAAGGTAGCGAATGTAGAAATTAAACACGTAGACATTGATGAAAGCATGATTCGAGCAATCGCGCAACAAGCTGAAGCGGAACGAGCAAGGCGCGCCAAGGTCATTCATGCGGCAGGTGAATTGCAAGCGTCCGAAAAGCTACTCGCCGCCGCTAAAGTATTGGCCCAACAGCCACAAGCAATACAATTACGATACTTGCAAACGTTGACTGAAATAGCCGGTGAGAAGTCCTCTACGATTGTGTTCCCCGTGCCATTTGATTTTCTCAACGTATTGACTCGACCAAAGAATGATGCGAATGGTGAAAGCAAATAAGCTTGTTGCTGATAGGTTTGGGTGCTGTTTGTACAACGAACTTAAGCGTCATTTTTTGTTAAGCGTAAGGGCTGTGTTTAGACGAGGTTAACGTGGAAGAAAGTCAAACAATCACCGTGTACTACGACCAATCGTGCCCGAGTTGCGTCGAAGACAGGGTGACGTTTGAACGGCTGGCGGGCAAAAGAGCGTCACTATTCATCTGGTTTGATATTACAGATCAAGACGCAGTGTTGCGGAAACTAGGTATTGAGCCGATCAAAGCAC
>JAESQI010000335.1 GCA_016765255.1 Robiginitomaculum sp.
GATCGAGTAGAACTGAAAGGGTACGGCTTTAACATAGGTCAGGAATGCCCCTTCTTTCACATATGATAAAGCGGCAGCATTTGCGCCAAGGTCTCTAAATTCCGTATCGATTAAGCCTTGCGAGTATAACCCCCAGCCAATGAACGGCACAAGAACAGCGACAGGTGAAGCGGTTGAATCGATAATCCATGCCAGTTTCGCTCGTGATATATTAAGCCCGTCAGTAATAGGTCTAAACAGAGGGCCAACAATCAGCGGTGTCCCAGAATCGGTAAAAAACAAGAGCGAACCACTTACCCATGCCGCAATTTGTGCCTTAGCTTTCCCGGAGATATGCTTAACCATCATACCAGCAAATGCAGCAGCTCCACCGGATTTTTCCATCAGCCCCACTAAGCCCGCAATAAAAATCATCAGGATTAAAATACCCATGTGACTACTGCTTGATGCTTCTGCGACAAGGTAGTTTTCAATCATAACGCTCATGCCCGTAAAAGGATTGGGGCCGTTGAGTAATAACACGCCAGAAAACACACCAATAGTAAGACCAAGAATTACATTACGAGACCATACAGCGATGATCAATGTGACCACAACAGGAAGTATCGATAATATGCCAGCGTCTGCCATTATTTTCCCCTTTCTAACGGGCGTAACACAGAGATACTGCACAAACAAGCTAGACAAATAATCAAGACATATATTGCTTAATCAAAACGACAGCATATGATAAAAAAAACAATGGGAAGTTAGAATGACACGCTTTTTAGTTTTAGGCGCTGGCCTTGTCGCGCAGCCGTTAGTGGAATATTTAGCGCGGCGTAAGAGTAATGAAATCACGCTCGCCAGTCATATTTTATCAGAAGCGGAACATATTTCAAAAGACTACGAAAATGTGACCCCGGTACATTCCGACGTGATGAATGACACACAGCTTAACACTCTTATCAGCGCGGCTGATATCGTCATTAGCTTCGTGCCGCCTCCATTGCACCCGCGAGTAGCAAAAGCGTGCATAGATGCCAAGGTTCACATGGTCAATGCCAGTTACCAATCACCAGAATTAAGTGCATTAGACACACGTGCAAAAGCCGCCAATATTTGCATTTTAAGTGAAATTGGACTAGATCCCGGGATTGACCATCTCAGCGCCATGCAAATTATCGACAATGCCCACGCTAAAAATGAACAGATCGAATCCTTTATTTCCTGGTGTGGCGGCCTCCCCGCCCCTGAAAATAATGATAACCCGCTTGGCTATAAGTTTTCATGGAACCCCAAGGGAGCCATATTGGTATTGCTCAACACTGCTACATATTTATGCGAAAGTAAAACAACAACAATTGATGGTCATGACCTGATGAACTGGGCAAAACCGATAGAAATTTCGAACTTGAACCTTGAATGTTACCCAAATAGGAATTCTCTTACTTATCAAGATGTTTATGGAATAGGAGAAGCCAAAAATATTTTACGTGGAACTTTACGCTATCAAGGTTTTTGCCAAATTTTACAACGCGCAAAAACACTCGGCCTTATGGATATAACAAAAGGTGCCATACCTAAAATTATGAAATGGAAGGATTATATTGCCCACTTGAATCCTATGCTCACATTAAACACCAAAACAAATCAGGCTTGGCATGGCTTGGAGTGGCTAGGTTGTTTTTCAGATCAAATGATCGTGCCATACGCAGCCCCAATTGATGTGTTTTGTGAACTGCTTTTGGAAAAATTACCTTACCTTACTGGGGAACAAGACATGGTTATTCTTCTCCATAAATTTGTCATTAAAAAACCCGACGGCGAAAAATACTTTATCTCCTCACTATTAAAAGAAACTGGGGCTAAAAGTGGCTACAGCGCGATGGCAAGAACCGTGGGCTACCCTGCTGCTATTGCCGCGCAAATGATTGCCGATGGTCGTATTTTACGAACAGGAATGATCCGTCCTGTCACTAAAGACATTTATGAACCTATGCTCGCCGCCTTACGAAAGGAAGGTATTATTTTCACCGAAACAATCACAAATGCGGAGGAAACATCCGAGCAAAATTTTATATCTGAAATTTTATAACGCTCTGTCACTCAATAAGTATTTTGGGGGCTAATGAACCTGTTAGAGAACAGCCCCAATTGCATAATACTCCATTTTTGTAATTTTTCTGCCGCATTGATACCAATGGGAAATTCTATCTAATGAACCGAAATTACCAATCAATTTGGCGAGCGGGCTGCGTTGACCAAAAAACATTCCAAGGCGTGATAGATGACCAGATGTTTTCAAACTTACGCCAATAACCCCTTAAACTTCAATTAGGCCTGTGTTCTCCGCAGCAAATATAATTCAAGCATAGCATCTTCTTCCACCGCTTCTGCTTTTAATTTTTCTTCGTGTTCTTGTTTAGCACGTAAACTCTCGGCGGCTGTAAATTTCGCCTGAACAGTTTCGAGATGCGCAAATGCGGCCCTAACATCCTGCTCTAACTCGGGCAGTGTGAGGTAAATTTCCTCTAAAGCATGCCTTTGGTGGGCGCACCAATGTTCATAAATAAGGCCACTGCTTAGCCCTGACTTTGAGGCTCCCATCTCTATAATATTTTCTTTTATCGCTTCAATATTGATCAGCGCGTCCGCCTTGCGGCGCGTGGCCCGCGCCAAAGCTGTTTCTGCCTGCCGCTTTAAAAGGTCAACAATTTGCAACACGTTTTTCATCTAAGCCCCTGTTGCAGTTGTGCGAGCAATTTTATCGGCGTAATGAATGGCCGCCGCCACGGCTGCATATTGCTCACGCGGAATGATATCGCCAATTTCCGTGGTGGCAAATAATGCACGCGCGCACGGCGGATCTTCGTGAATAGGAATACCCGACATTTTGGCCCGTTCTCGAATGCGAAACGCCATATGGTCAATGCCTTTGGCTACGCATTTAGGCGCGTCGCCACCTTCGCGGTCCCAGACCAATGCAACGGAATAATGGGTCGGGTTAACAATAATAACATTGGCACTGGTTACATCTTGCAGCATTGTCGTTTTGGCAATTTCTTCAGCCCGCTGACGTCTCCTTTGTTTTTGGTAGGGATCGCCCTCGTTTTCTTTATTTTCGTCACGGGCTTCTTGGATCGACATCCGCATTTTTTGGCGGTGGCGGATCCATTTGGCGGGATAATCAATGGCGGCAATAAAGCTCGCCCCAATCATCACGTAAAAAATAAGCTCCAAGCTTTTTTCAGCCATAAGTCCGGGCAATAATTGCGCTGACATGCCCGAATAAGCTGGCAAAACTTCATACTCTTTATAAAAGAAATACTCAGCTATGACCAATATGACCACAAGCTTTGCAAAACTTTTTAAGAATTCTCCAATCCCACCTGGCCCGTATTTTTTCTTGGCATTTTCAACAATCGACAGCTTGTTTAGTTTTGGTTGTATTTTGGACGGACTAAAAACAACGGCCCTTTGCGCAATCAGAGACAAGATAACAAACAAAGCGGGCATGGCAAAAAACGGGATAATCGCGATGGCAATTTTTCCAAAAATCCACCCTGTAATATCCCCGCCCTCACCGAGTAACATACCGGCTGAAATTCGGTCTGGATATTCCAGCATGGCTCCAAGAGCCGTGAGCACGCCACTACCAACAATCGAGCCCAGCATGATAATGGCCAGACAAACCCCCATATACATCATGACCGTGTGAATTTCGGTAGATTGGACAATATCACCTTTTTCGCGAGCTTTTCTAAGTTTTTGCTCCGACGCTTCTAGGGTTTTTTCTTGGCCCTCATTTTTATCATCTGACATCTTAGAACCCGATCAAATGTGCGTTATACTCACGTAACCACACGAGGAGTAAGCCAGTTACCGTCAATGCCAACAAGACTATGCCTGCGCCTGTAATAAAGGGCATACCAACAAATGAAACCATAAGTTGGGGCATGGCTTTGTTCAAAAACCCAAGCATGATATTATAAATAAAATTGAGCAACAAAAATGGCAAGGCCAGACCCACGGCAAAGGCGAATACACTCATGGTTTTTTCCGCGCTCCAAAGCGCAATTTTTCCAGTGTCTGGCGTACTGCCAAGTGGGAAAGTCTCGAAGGTTCCGATGAGCATACCAACAGCACGAAAGTGTAAATCCAGTGTTACCAATAAAGTCACACCGCTCATAATCAGCATCGTCGCAATCGTCGTATTTGGCTCAGACGTCATACCGCCGCCAAACACTTGCGATAATGACAGGCTTTGGGAGGTAATCGCGCCCGCAATTTGTAATCCAAACACCATAATGCGAAAAGCAAAACCAAGCACAAAGCCGTGAAAAGCTTCCATCCCAATCGCAAAAGCCATGGAGACAATCGTCCAATCTTGTCCAACACCAACGTCAATCATCGGCGTGATCAGCCATGTCAACATCAATGCCGTCACAAGTCTAATCCGCACTGGAATACCGGTTTCGCCGAGTCCTGGTAATAAAAACACAAATACGGACATGCGGGTAAACACGGCCATGAGCGGAAATATGAGATTGAAGTTTTCAAGAACAAAGCCGCTTAGTGTTTGCAAACCTTCCACACGCGCCCTATGCCACCGCCAATATGACGGGTCTTTCAGTTGGCGGAATTTCTTCGTAGGAAATCACAGGATTACGAATGCCCTTAGCGGTCATCACAGTTTTTATAAACCGCCGCCTGCGCGCACTTGTTGCAATCGCCGCGTAATTCCCTTGCGAGGCAGAACTGTCTAGTTTTTCACGAACGGCACCAGCTAAGCGCTTAAATTCATCAGGCGGCAAGGCGATATCTACATTGCCGCTATCTTGCTTGATCTCGTATTTAGTGAAAAGGTCTTCCCACTCTGGGCCAAGTTGCACAAGTGGCAAGCGACCTTGATCATCCCTTAATTTGGCAATAAACTGGTACGAAATACGCTGGCGAACACATTCTGCAATTTGTTCAACGGAATTCATCACGGGCTTAACTTCCGCTATTGTCTCTAAAATTAAAAGCATATTTCGGATAGAGACACGTTCAGATAAAAGTTGCCGCAATACACCCTGCAAAGTATCCATTGGCACTTTGTCAGGGATAAATTCGTCCAGCATTTTCTTGTTCGAATTAGCCCTTTCAGGGTCGGTTACGTTTTTAAATGCGTCCAAAGTTGCCCGCAAGGAACGTCTTGAGAGAAGTTTTGTGAAATTTGCTTGTACGACTTCAAGCAAATGCGTTGCTAACACTTCTTCAGCTTCAATAATCGCCAAGCCGTGCATGACAAGTTCATCACGCATGGATTTTTCCACCCAGCGAGCCGACGCATTATAGACGGGTTCCCTAAAATTCGTTCCCATAATCTCTGGATGATCACCCTCTTCGAGCAAGACCATTACATGGTTTGGTTTTAAAATACTTTTAGCCACCTCAGTACCTTGGATATAAATTTTATACTGATCTGCTTCCAACTGGGCATTGTCAGTAAGACGCACTGCGGGCAAAATAAACCCGAACTCGGTGGCTATATATTTTCGTATTTTTTCCACCCGCCTGTCAAAACCTGTGTCTTCGTCCATGGCAATCGGCACGAGTTCTTTGGACAAGATAAGGTGGATTTCGTCGATATCCAAAACATCACCCATAGATTTTTTAACAGGCCCTTCATCTTCGGGCTGTTCTTCAATTTTTTTCTGCTCCGCCGCTTCTTTAAGGTTCTTATTAGACCGAAAGGCCGCATACCCCAGCCCGACAGACGCCACAATAAACGGCAAGGGCGGCAAGCCAGGAAATAATGCAAAAACCGCCATTACTCCCGCCACAGAGCCAAGAGCGGCGGGATGGGCAGAAAATTGTCTGAAGATTGCCTTATCAACTGTGCCTTCACCCTTGCCTTTGGCAAGTAAAAGAGCGGCAGACACGGAAATAATAACCGCAGGGATTTGCGACACTAAACCGTCACCAACCGTCAAAATTGAATAATTGGTTAGGGCGTCACTAAAGCTAACTTTATGAACACCAATACCTATGGCTATGCCCGCGATAAGGTTGAGCAGGGTAATGAGCAAGCCAGCAATCGCGTCGCCTTTCACAAACTTCGAAACTCCGTCGAGGGAACCAAGAAAGGCGGTTTCTTCTTGCTCGGTTTTTCTTCGTTGACTGGCCTCTTCGTGACTAATGGCCCCTGCGGCCAAATCGGAATCAATGGCGAGTTGCTTGCCGGGCATGGCGTCCAAAGCGAAACGCGCCCCAACTTCAGCCATTCGCCCTGCACCTTTTGTAATCACCATGAAATTGACGATAATTAAGACGGTAAATACAATGAGACCAAGAAACAGATTGCCGCCCATAATGAATTTGGCGAAACCTTCAATAATCCCGCCTGCCGCGTCCGTACCCGTATGTCCTTTGCCTATGATCAATTTTGTCGAAGAAATATTCAGCGACAAACGAAGCAATAACGAGGCTAGTAAAACGGCTGGAAATGAAGAAAAATCCAAGGGTTTTTCAATAAACAAAGTCAACATGAATATGAGAATGGCAAAGGCAAAAGACGCCGTTAATCCAACATCCAAGACCCAGCTGGGCACAGGTAAAATCATCATGACGATCACGGTCATGAGAGCTAGAGCGAAGAGAGCCGTTGGATTATATAAATTGGCAAAACTAAGTTTAGGCATCAATTTTGCGCAATCACTGGGAGGACTTGGGTATCAAATAAATTGACAATTATGCGGCTCATATAGCCAGCGGAGATAAAAAATACGATGAGCATGACGGCAAGCTTCGGGACGAATGTCAACGTCATTTCTTGGATAGAGGTTAGGGCTTGTAACAGCCCAATCACGAGGCCAACAATTAAAGCTGCCGCTAAAAGAGGCATGGCCATCATGGCCGCCCCCCAAAGGAATTCACGCAGTACAGATAATATCTCCCCCTCACTCACTATTGCGCTCCTAAACTGGCATACGAAGAAGTTCTTGATAGGCCTCCACAACCCTATTTCGCACGGTAACGGCTGTCTCAAGGGCCATTTCCGCAGTTGCCATAGCTTCCACAACCGAATGTGCATCCGCTTGGCCGACGCTCATAGCTTGCGTGGCTTTCTCTACGTTTTCAAAGACCTTGGAAAACTCTTCGACGCCTTGGGCGATTTTGCCTTTTTCTTCTGTCCCCGACAATTTCGCTTTGTCTGGCGCGATAGATTTTTGTGCGGCTTGATAATGGCGCAGTGCGCCTAATGCTGAAGGTTCCATAACTACCCCCTATCGCCTAAGTAAATCTAGCAAACCGCTATACATGTTTCTGGCTTGCTTAAATGTTGTAAGATTAGCCTCGTAAGATCGACTGGCTTGGCGGGCATCTGCCATCTCTACCATCATATTCACATTCGATAATTCGACATAACCTTGCGCATTGGACAGAGGGTGAGCTGGGTTAAATTCAACATCCCCTTTCGTTTGATCGAGAGTAATATCGCCAATAGACAACACATTCATTTTGGCTTGGTTGTCATAAGTGTTTTGAAATGTAATCAACTTACGGTGATAGCCGTGCGTATCTGCATTGGATAGGTTTTCACTGACGATTTTCAAGCGTGTGGATTGGGCGTTCATACCCTGTGTTGCCGCCGCCATTGCACCAAAAATTGAATTATTTCCCATTAAAGCCTCCTGCTTACATTCGGGTCTATTAAGTTCTAATCAGACAGCGCCGTTGTTTGCGCTATTACATATTTTTACCAATGGCCATTTTCATCATATCCATTGTTTTTCGGTAAATCGCCAAAGCCATTTCGTGCTGACCTACGGCCTCTGTGGACTTGAGCATTTGCCCCTCCAATGAAACTGTATTCCCATTTGGAGATGCAGGACTGTCCATATCAATTAACTTTGACGCTGCCGCAAGTTTGGATATATCTTTATTTTCCCGAACCGCGTGAGAATAAATGTCCGAGAACGCTTGCGTGTCTTGGGCTTTATACCCCGGTGTATCTGCATTGGCGATATTCTCGGCGATCACCGTATGCCGCCGGGCGGCATGGGTTGCCATCGCAGATGCCGTTTTTAATAATGCCAAATCATTTAACATATTTTCTTCTTAAAAATAACGTGGTTAACGAATAGCTAATATTTACCCATATATAATAAACAAACTGTTAATACTCATGCGTACAGATTGGTCAAACTACACGATGCAAACACTTTTAGAATCTAAAATAGCCCAAGACCTGCCGCCCTTGCCGACCCAATATTGGGGGCAAATAACCCGCCTATCGGCGCAAATGGTGACCATTGACGGACTAGCTGCGCTGGCAAGTATCGGCGACATTGTTGAAATGCGCGGCGTTAATGACCGCTCTGTGTATGGCGAAATCATTACTCTAACTCCCAAGGAGGCTATTGCCACTGCATTTGGCGAAGTGAGCGGCCTAACAACAGGCTCGCGAGTATTTTACCATGGCCAAACCGACCCGCGCCCTGATATTTCATGGATCGGTAAAGTTCTCGATCATTCGGGACGTATGCAAGACGGCTCTCTCCCAGAGCAGGGCTTAACGCCCGCGCCTCTAAAAGCTAAACCTCCATCGACCATGCGCAAAGCCATTGGCAATCGCCTCAATACTGGCATTGCCGCCATTGATACATTCCTGCCCCTGTGTCAGGGGCAACGCACTGGATTGTTTGCAGGCTCTGGTGTTGGTAAGTCCAGCCTACTGGCCACCCTCGCCAAAGGCACCAATGCCGACATCGCGATTCTAGCCCTTGTGGGGGAACGAGGCCGTGAAGTCCGCGGTTTTACCGAGGAAACCCTTGGTGTTGAAGGGATGAAAAAATCCATTGTTATCGTTGCAACGTCAGATGAACCCCCTGCCCTCAAACTCCGCGCCGCCTACCTTGCTATGGCAACGGCTGAATATTTCCGCGATCAGGGTTTGCAAGTATTACTTTTGTTTGATTCCCTCACCCGCTTTGCAGAAGCTCACCGCTCTGTCGCCTTAAGTGCCGGCGAAACCCCGTCATTACGGGCTTTTCCACCTTCAACTTTTCAAGCCCTCGCAGGCCTTTGTGAGCGAGCTGGCCCCGGCGTTGCCGGCAAAGGCGACATAACCGCCGTGTTTAGCGTCCTCGTGGCAGGCTCCAATATGGAAGAACCTGTTGCGGATATGGTGCGCGGTATACTCGATGGACATGTGGTACTTGACCGCACCATCGCTGAACGTGGACGCTACCCAGCTATAGACATCAGACGCAGTGTATCTCGTGCACTACCTGATTGTGCCAGCGATGAAGAAAACCAATATTTAAGCCGTGGGCGAAAACTGATCGGTGCCTATGAAGACGCCCGTTCTCTCATCCAAGCAGGGCTTTACCAAAGTGGGAGCGACCTCTTACTGGACGAGGCAGTGCTTAAATATGCAAGTTTGGACAATTTTATTAGTCTCACCAAACAAGGGACAGCAGAAACATCATTTTTGACACTTGCAGATATATTACACGACGGGGAAATTGATGAGGACAGCGAAATTGACTTAGAAATAAGCCCCTAATTTGAATTTGAAATCAACAAATTCAGGATACTTGCAGCCCCAAACCCACCGCCGCCACCAAATAAGGCAAGGGCTGCAAAGCCAGGTGTCGATGCATTTGGGCCATTATTTATCTGCTCACGTAATTGAAACTGTTTTATGGCTTTGTCCAAATTTGCAGGGTCTGCAAACAATTTGACACTGGATTGGCCAAACATCAGCTTTGCTTTATCAATGAGAACATCTTTTTGCTGGTCGATATCAATTTGTGCAAATTCTGTCGGGAGGTTAAACAAACCTTCCAAAACTTTTCGAACAGGCTCCGAACCCATAGCAAAAAACCAACCCGCATTTTCACTTATGTCACGACCCGCGAGTTCAGTCATTTCCCGTTTGAAATTAAGGGCAAGACGCATGCTTGGATCCGCGTCTCCGACGGCTTCCTCAAATTGCAATTCGAGGAACTTATCTGTAATATCGTTGATCCGGTTTGTCGTGGGGACAAATCCCCCCTCATTGCCGAATGAAAAAGTTTTTGCAAATTCCAGATAGTCGGTATTTCCTAAACGGTTAGCAAAAGATTGTGGGTCAAATGTACCCTCGTCCAAGACTTTACGTACAAATGCCTGCTTGTTAAGCTCGTCAGAGAGGCCGAATGCGCCGAGAGCCACGGCCAATAGACGGCGATCGCCCACAAATTCGGCAGTTGTGGTCACATTTTCAATATTTTCCTTAAAATAGTCGATTTCGCGCTGAAGGTCAGGAGATTTGTTAAACTGCTCCTGTTGCCTGTCCAGAGTCCGTTCAAGAACTTGCCAACCGGCAAGTCCTCCGAACGGAACTACGGGCGCGAACGGCATTAACTTGCCGCTGCCATTTCTGGCATTTCGTCTTGATTGGGTGGTGTTAATAATTGTCTTTCGGCAACAAATACATGCTTTAGACTGCACAAAACAGAGTAAAACCGCCCCGCTTGCGCAGAAGCTTTCGCTTTGCTCAATTTTTCACTGACTGCCGTTTTCTCAAATATTTTCTCTAGTGTCGTCAAAGAATTTATAAGCTCTTGCCCGCTATTTTCATCTGGCGCGTCACCTGATAAAATCAGTTGGGCTTGATAATATGCGTGACGGACGGGTGTGTTGATTTCGTCTGGATGCAAGCAATCACTGATGCGAAGCACGTTTACCGAACTGTCTGGTAAGTGGATTTGACCGCGTTTGTCACCATTTTGAACAAGCGCGCCATTGACGAGAAATTTTTCATTTGCTTTCAAGCTAAGTACAAGACCGGCCATTATGCTGCCTCCTCGCTTCTTAACGCATCAAGCTGCATACGTTTCCCCGCAATGATGGATTTGTTAATCTCGATCAACACATCGGGAGTGGCATCGCCTTCCAACACTTTTTTGCTGTGAATTCTGGTGAATTCGGCCAAATATATCAGACCGTTCCTAAGCTCCATTGGCAAAGTATTGCCTTCATGAGTCATATCTAGAAATAAGAGGTTCCAGAGCTTTGAATTGTTGTTCAAGGCTTCTGCTAAGGACGAAAATCCGCCTGGAATAGTTGGGTCTGCCGCAGAGAGGCGTCCCGTAATTTCGGTGAATATTTTTAGCTCCAGCTCTGTTTCTGTCGCTACATTTTTTTGAGATTGTGCATAGCCTCTCTTGGCCATTTCTGATGCATACATACTTTCGAATCCTTCTAAAGCAGGTTAATATTATGTTGGAGCGGATTGCCCCGCTCCAACCTTAAATACTAAGCCTTAAGACTATCTAAAGAGAGATAGAAGTGACTGAGGTGCTTGGTTAGCGATTGAAAGCGCTTGTACGCCCAACTGCTGCTGAACCTGTAGAGACTGCAAACGAGCAGACGCTTCTTCAAGATCAGCATCAACCAATGCGCCAATACCAACTTTCATTGAATCCATTAGGGAATCAACGAATGTAGTCTGGAAATCAATCCGCTTTTGTGATGAACCAAATCCAGCAGCCGCGTCAATCGCAGTTGTCAATAAAGCGTCAATTGCACCCAAAGCAGAAGTTGCGCCTGATTCAGTAGCAACA
>JAESQI010000336.1 GCA_016765255.1 Robiginitomaculum sp.
GGCTTGGCGTTTGACCAGCTTTCTCTCCACCATATTTTTAATCGCCCGGCTGAGCGTGGTTTTATCCATCATGGTTTTATTGGAAATTTCCTGTGCCGTCATATCCCCTACGCTTCCGAGTACGGCCAAAATTCTCCATTGGGTACGGGTAATGTTAAAGGGCGCATATTCACGGGCCAAGCTTTGCGAAATCGTATTGGTCACCAAGGAGAATTGATAAGGTAGAAATGTATCCAGGTTAAAGCTCATATATTATAGTTGCACAAGCAACTTGTTTATGCAACAACTACTTGAGTAAGGAGAATTTCATGGGCAATATCCCAACAACACACGGCTTTCACCATGTGGCTTACCGCTGCAAGGACGCGAAAGAAACGGTCGAATTTTACACCAAAATGCTGGGCATGGGGTTTAAGTTGGCCATTGCCGAAGATCATGTGCCGTCTACGGGTGAATATGATCCCTATATGCATATATTCTTAGACGCAGGCGGCGATAATGTTCTAGCATTTTTCGAGCTTCCCAACCAAGCTAAAATGGGGCGGGATCGCAACACCCCGCGATGGGTGCAACATATTGCCCTACGGGTGGAGAGCCTTTCGGCTTTGCTGGAGGCAAAAGAACATCTAGAAAATAATGGCCTAGATGTTTTGGGCCCAACCCATCACGGTATTTTCAAGTCGATTTATTTCTTTGATCCGAGTGGACACAGGCTTGAACTCTGCGCCGATATTGGTACACCTGAACAATTAGCAGAGTTAAAAGACGTCGCCCCTGAAATGCTGGATGAATGGGCAAAAACCAAAAAAGCACCACGCCACGCAGCGTGGTTACACGAAATAAAAGATAAGGAATAACCATGAAACTTGCATCTCTTAAACATGGCCGTGATGGCCATCTTGTTGTGGTGAGCCGCGATCTTAAAACGGCGGTAGACGCCGGAGAAATTGCGCCAACACTACAATCCGCCCTCGATAATTGGGAGGTGACTGAGCCTCTATTGCAAACTCTTTATGACCGCCTGAATAAAGGCGAAGGGGATTATTTTACCTTTGTGCCCGAGGTCTGCGCCTCGCCCCTGCCCCGCGCTTATCAATGGCTTGATGGTTCTGCCTATATCAACCATGTGGAGTTGGTTCGCAAAGCTAGAAACGCGGAAGTTCCGGAAAGTTTTTACGTCGACCCCCTCATGTATCAAGGCGGGTCTGACACTTTCATTGGCCCAATGGATCCAATCATTGCCGTATCAGAAGATCACGGTATTGATTTCGAAGCCGAAGTCGTTGTCATCACTGACGATGTGCCCATGGATATATCCGAGCGCAAAGCCAAAGATCACATTAAACTTATCATGCTGGTCGACGATGTATCTTTGCGCGCCCTTATCCCCAATGAACTTCGCAAAGGGTTTGGGTTTGTTAACGGCAAAGCGTCAAGCGCATTCTCACCTGTCGCTGTCACCCCTGACGAACTTGGCAAAGCGTGGAAAGGCTCGAAAGTGCACTTGCCCCTCTTGGTAAATTATAACGACAAACCCTTTGGCAAAACCAATGCGGGTGTGGATATGACGTTTAATTTTTCCAAACTTGTCGCCCACGCCGCCAAAACTCGCCAACTCTGTGCAGGGTCAATCATCGGCTCTGGCACAGTATCCAACCAAGGCAAAGACGGCGATCCTGGCAAAAAAGTTGAAGACGGCGGTCTTGGATATTCCTGCATCGCCGAAATCCGTATGATCGAAACCATTCAAAATGGCAAAGCCACAACACCGTTCATGAAATTTGGCGATCGTGTTTCTATTGAAATGAATGATAAATCCGGCAATTCAATCTTTGGGAAAATTGACCATATTGTTGTGAAAAATAAATAACACTTCTCACTTGGGTAGGGTTATGACTTTCTAATTCTTATGACAAGATTATGGGGGTCCAAAAGTTCATACTGGGGCTTTATCAACAATTTACGGGATTTCAAATCCAGAATAAAATCTTGGCCAGACATTAAATTGACACCTGTAATCACAAGTGGATATTTGCCGTACTCATTTATAGGCAAATCATCAAAGTCCATAACAACAAGGCTATAATTTTTATATTTTCGGCCAGCAATGATAAGGCTGTCCAGTTTAATATGAGACTTTGGGGAAAATTTACCAATAGCGCCTTGAATAACCCAGTCCTCGCGCAAGCGTCTTTTGTGTTTTTCTATCGTTGTGCCTTTAACACTTTCCCAGTTTAGGGTCGTGAAATTTGCGCCTGTGTCCAACATAGTCGGTATGCGCACGTCTCCGATTTGTGTATAGACAAACAACAATCCATAATTTTGGACAGGGTAAGGGTTAGTGTGTAAATCAATAGCGTCCCAATTTCGATACTTCGACTTTCTTGAGTTTAACGTTTTAAGGAACCGTAATTGTTTCCGCTCATGTGAAAATTGCAAAATCAAATCGTTCAAGACATCCAATCCTAAAATACCGTCAATTTTTGTCTCAGAATCTTTCCAGTTTTTCAAAATGACGATTTTGTGGTCTCTAAATATATAGCGGGAAAACTGTAAAGTTTCTACGTTTACAGTTGGTCGATAGCTGGAATTTGTCATTCCACTGATTATAACATTACTATCATTTTTTATATCAAGACCGAGTTTTTTGCCTGTGCTTTCAAAGATACTGCTGCGGGTCGCTGCGGTATCTATCATGAATTTAAACGGCCCTTTCGCATTAACTTTAACATCAATTATATATTGTCCGCTTTTCATACGTTCAAATTTAACGATTGCGTTTTTATCAAACCTGTCACTGCTTTTGGCAAATGCAAAATCGCTAGACACCAGCAACATAGCAAATATTATGCTAAAAAGGCGCGTAAAGAATGTTATAATCATGCCGAGCATTATTTGGCTCCTATGGGCGATACTCATAAGGTAACACAATTTCCACAATTTATCCAGCCATGATCACCGAACTTGCCTTTCTCGAAAACTTTAACTCTCCTGACAAAAATGGGTGGTCGTGAAGTTGCAATTTCATTAAAGATGATTACCTTGACCCTATGTCAAATAACACCGAAATCCGTGAAGCCTCTTCTACATTCCTTGCAGACCAGAAGGTGTGGGTGCCGCATCGGCCTGAGCGGCCTGAGAAGATGGATGGAGGGAAAGCGTTTCGGTTGGTTTCTGAGTTTGAGCCTAAAGGCGATCAACCGAGTGCGATTAAGGAACTTTGCGCTAATCTCGATGAGGGTGAGCGAGATCAAGTCCTGCTCGGAGTGACAGGGTCTGGTAAGACATTTACTATGGCCAAAGTGATTGAACAAACCCAGCGCCCTGCCCTTATCTTGGCCCCCAACAAAACTCTGGCGGCCCAGTTATACGGCGAGTTTAAATCTTTTTTCCCCGACAATGCGGTTGAGTATTTTGTATCCTATTATGATTATTACCAGCCCGAAGCCTATGTGGCGCGCACGGATACTTTCATCGAAAAAGACAGTAGTGTGAACGAACAAATCGACCGTATGCGCCACGCCGCGACGCGGGCAATTTTGGAACGGGATGACGTGATTATTGTCGCCTCGGTTTCGTGCATTTACGGGATCGGTTCGGTTGAAACTTACACGGAAATGACCACTGATATTCGGGTGGGAGACGGTCTTGATCCTCGCAAACTCATGACTGACCTCGTCGGCATGCAATATACGCGAAATGATATCGCCTTCACACGCGGTTGCTTTCGGGTGCGAGGGGATACGGTCGAAGTCTTCCCGGCCCATCTTGATGACCAAGCGTGGCGGATTGATTTTTTTGGAGATGAGGTGGACAGTATAACTGCCTTTGACCCGCTAACGGGCAAAACCCAGACTAAGTTAGAGGGGGTGCGGGTTTACGCAAATTCCCATTACGTAACCCCCCGCCCGACTATCCAAACGGCGGCGAAGCAAATCAAGCATGATCTCATTTTGCGGCTTGAAGAATACGAATCCCAAGGAAAACTGTTGGAGGCCCAACGCCTATCCCAACGCACGGAATTTGATTTGGAAATGATCGCTGCTTCTGGGTTTTGCACAGGCATTGAAAATTATAGTCGGTATTTAACAGGCAGAAATCCGGGCGAACCACCCCCAACTTTATTTGAATACTTACCTGAAAACTGCCTCCTTTTTTGCGACGAGAGCCATGTGAGTGTGCCGCAAATCGGCGGCATGTCCAAAGGCGATTTCAGCCGCAAATCAACTTTGGCGGAACATGGGTTTCGCTTGCCGTCATGCATTGATAATCGCCCTCTCAAATTTGAAGAATGGAACGCTATGCGGCCCCAATCCGTCTATGTATCCGCCACCCCTGGGGATTGGGAACTCGCTCAAACCCAAGGTGTATTTACCGAACAAATCATCCGCCCCAC
>JAESQI010000014.1 GCA_016765255.1 Robiginitomaculum sp.
CCAATTAAAGTGAACCGCTCTAGAGGTAGAGCGGTTTTTTTGTGCAATTAATTTAAGTTTTGAATTGTATCAGAATGAGAGTATCTTTAAAGCACTAAAAACTGTTCAGTGATTAACAAACGCCTTTTAATTAAAAACTTACTGAGTCATAATGACGAGAATAGTTTTTATGATAAAAAACAACGACCTTCTTTACACAATAAAGAAGGAAAGGCGAAATTTTTAAAACATGTTTGTGCGCTTTCAAATTCAAACTCAAAAAACAATTCCTACATTATAATTGGTATTGAAGATGAAGAAAATAAAATTATTGGTGTTGATTTTTTTGATGATAGTAAGATACAGAACTTGGTAAATGCGTATTTAAAAAACCCTCCAAAAATTCAATACGAAAACGTTGCATTTCCAAGATTACCTAGACATAAAGTTGTAGGCTTAGTTACCATTTTATCAAATAATAAAATTACCTCCTTAATTAAAAACGCATGGAAGTATAAGCAAGGCACTGTTTTTTACAGAAGAGGGAGTAATTCTATGCCTACTGAAAAGAACTTTGAGCATATAGACACAAATAAAAGTATTGTTGAGGCCATTGAAAAAAACGCAAGCAATAATATAGAATTAACATTGAATGGCGTTTTTGATTTTATTGAAAAGCACAAAGACGGGTACGATCCACAGTATAAAGTATTTAATGAGCAGTTTGTATTGTGTTGGGCTGGAAAGAAACGCATCATAAACGGAGAAACATTTTACTCTCGTGTTGATATTGAGCTTGTTAATGAGCAAGTTAGATTGTTTTTCTCTGCATTAGACGATGTTCAAATTAGTTATAATAATCAGTCGTTTATTATTACAGAATTCATTTTTTTGGGAATTGCAAATAGCGAAAAATTGTATCCATTAGAAAAGACCATTATCCATTTTAAAGACAACGGAAAACACGATATTATTACGGAACTGTTATTTGAACCTCCAAAATATGACAGCGAAATCCTTGATCATATTTATAAAAACAGCAATACCATTGTTTCCAAAATAACCACCAAAACACCTCTTTCTGTCTTAGAGCATGAAGATGTGTTACGATTGCCAACAAACTATCTAATATGCTCTTTAAACGGCTTTGTAGAAGCTAAAGAACAGTTAAAAAAAGTAAAAAGCTATATCAAAAACCTTGAAGATAAAACCACTTATCTAAAGTACAAAGAAGCGATGCGTGTCTTGCGAAAGGTTCAGTATAGTTAGCAAATATATTAACAAACCCCAATTCTACTGAATTGGGGTTTGTTCTATAATGAGTTTCTGAAACGAGATCAGAATTAAATGTTATAAGTCAAATTTAATTCCTTGTGCTAAAGGCAATTCATCTGAATAATTAATGGTATTTGTTTGTCTTCGCATATACACTTTCCAAGCATCAGATCCAGACTCGCGTCCTCCACCAGTTTCTTTTTCACCACCAAAAGCACCACCAATCTCTGCACCAGAAGTTCCGATATTTACATTGGCAATACCACAATCAGAACCAGCATATGATAAGAACTTTTCAGCCTCTTTCAATTCATTTGTCATGATCGCAGAAGAAAGTCCTTGTGCAACTCCATTTTGAGTTTCAATTGCATTTTCAACCTCTCCAGAATATTTAATTAAATATAAAATTGGAGCAAATGTTTCATGTTGAACAATTTTAAAATGATTTTCAGCTTCTATAATTGCTGGTTTCACATAACATCCGCTTTCAAAACCTTCACCCTCTAATACGCCACCTTCTACCAATACGTTTCCGCCTTCAGCTTTTGCTTTTTCAATTGCAGCTAAATAAGTGTTTACAGCATCTTTATCAATTAATGGACCTACATGTTTAGTTTCATCTAATGGATTACCAATTTTTATTTGTTTGTAAGCTCCAACAATTGCATCTCTTACGGTATCATACACAGATTCGTGAATAATCAATCTTCTGGTAGAAGTACAACGTTGTCCACAAGTTCCAACAGCTCCAAAAACTGCACCAGGAACAACCACTTTTAAATCTGCTGTTGGGGTAATAATGATTGCATTATTTCCACCTAATTCTAATAAAGATTTACCAAAACGTTCAGCCACTGTTGTACCAACAATTCTTCCCATTCTTGTAGATCCGGTTGCAGAAATTAAAGAAACTCTCGTGTCTTTGGTCATAAATTCACCAACTTTATAATCTCCATTGATGATGGATGAAATACCTTCAGGTAAGTTGTTTTCTTTTAAAATCCCGGCAATTATATTTTGACAAGCTATAGAACATAATGGAGCTTTTTCTGAAGCTTTCCATACACATACGTCACCACAAATCCATGCCAATGCAGTATTCCAAGCCCAAACAGCTACAGGAAAGTTAAATGCAGAAATAATCCCAACAACTCCAATCGGATGCCATTGCTCTCTCATTACATGCCCTGGTCGTTCAGAAGGAATCGTTTGTCCGTTTAATTGTCTTGATAATCCAACAGCAAAATCACAGATGTCAATCATTTCCTGTACCTCACCATAACCTTCTTGTAAAGATTTTCCCATTTCATAAGAAACTAACTTTCCAAGAGGCTCTTTTAAATCTCTTAATTTATTTCCGAATTGACGAACAATTTCTCCCCTTTGTGGAGCAGGCATATTTCTAAAAGACTTAAAAGCCTCTGTAGCCGTTTTCATTACCCTTTCGTAATCTTCTTTTGAGGTTGTTTTTACTTTTCCAATTAATTTTCCATCAACAGGAGAATAGCTTTCAATGGTGTCTCCATTAGAGAAATTATTAGAACCTGTTGAAGTTCCATTGTTTATGTCTTGTACGCCTAATTTTAGTAAGGCCTCTTTGATTCCAAAATCTGCCATTTTGTAGTTGATTTTTTTTGTTTAAATTGAAGCTCAAAATTACGAATAATTTCAAACACTTTAACCATGAAAAAAGTACTATTATTTTTAACTATTTTAACAATTTCCTTCGGATGTGTAGCAACACCTAAAGAAGAAGATAAAAAAGTAAATGAATTTGCAATTATTATTCATGGTGGTGCTGGTACTATTTTAAAAAAGAATATGACTCCAGAAAAAGAAGCTGCCTACAAAGCAAAACTAACAGAAGCAATTAAAGTAGGGTATACGATATTAAAAAATGGAGGAACGAGTTTAGATGCTGTTGAAAAAACAATACATGTGATGGAAAATTCGCCTTTATTTAATGCTGGGAAAGGGGCGGTGTTTACGAATGCTGGAACCAACGAAATGGATTCTTCTATTATGACAGGACATGATTTAAAAGCTGGGGCAGTTGCAGGTGTTAAAAACATTAAAAACCCAATTTCATTAGCAAGAAAAATCAGGACCAACTCAAACCATGTTATGCTTTCTGGGGACGGTGCTTCTATTTTCGCAAAAGAACAAGGTTTGGAAATTGTAGATCCAAGTTATTTTTATACAGAAAGACGTTTTAAATCACTTCAAAAAATTAAAGCTCAAGAAAAAACAGAATTGGATTACGATGAGAAATCTGCTTTTTATGATTCGGATATTAAAGACAGTAAATTTGGAACCGTTGGCTGCGTTGCTTTAGATAAAAATGGAAATATTACCGCAGGAACTTCAACAGGAGGAATGACAAATAAA
>JAESQI010000337.1 GCA_016765255.1 Robiginitomaculum sp.
AAAATGCCAGGTTCGCCTCTTTGTAATTGGCATATGTATTGTCACCTGGAATCCCCAAAAGCATAGGCGGGACACCAAATGCAAGCGCAATTTCACGAGCGGCTTCGCGACGTGCATTGATGAAATCCATATCGGCAGGGCTAAGGCTCATAGGCTTCCAATCAAGCCCGCCTTCTAGCAATAATGGTCGTCCTGCGGCGCGAGCGCCTGCATGACTTGATTCTAATTCTAATTTTAATCGGTCAAATTGTTCATCGCTAAGTCGGTCTTCCCCACTATTGCCCTTATAGATCAAGGCCCCACTCGGCCTTGCTGAATTATCGAGCAAAGATTTCGTCCACACACCACCCGTATTATGAATATCGACCGCCTGTATTGCGGCTTCTAGCGGTGAAAACCCGTAAATATCGTCGGTGGGATGAAAGAGCTGCATATGATGGATAAGAGAACGTCCACTCAACTCATCTAGCGGAAAGCGCCTTGTTTCATTGTTTGCAGTATATTTCCACGCAATTGGCCATCCATCGCTGCCAACATCTGCCCGCATACGGTCAGGACGCAATGTGAACAATGCAATAGGGCTTTCATCGACAACAACAGCTTCCAGATAGGCGTTGCCGTGGAGATGCAAATACCCGTAATGGGCCTCAAAAAATTCAGCTCTGGATATTTTAACGCTTGGACGGTTGAGTAGTTTTTGCGCTGCGTCATCAGCGGTACATTGCCCATCCCTACGTGTACAAAAAGGCACAGACGCAGCCGCTTCAGTAATAAGCCGTATACACCGATACGCAATTGCATTTTTACGGTAGCCTTCGCGGGCCAATGCATTGTAATCACGAGCGCTCCAACGCGCTTTGCCAGTAAGCTGCAACGCAATAAGTTGCGAATTACCATTATGGCCTTGCCCAGATTTTGTCTGAGGGGGGGCGTGAAAACGCGGAACGCAACCAAGGTTTCATACATACATCCAAGCTGAATGCCAAATTGGCAAAGGGGAAACAGATTTAAAATTCGAGGTCAGTGTGAATTTTGTTTAAATTCTTGACCGTGAATAAAATCTACCCCATCACCAAAGGGCGAGGATGTATCTCTTATAATTTTAGGTAAATATTTGTTTTTACAGGGGTTTTATGCTGCGCCCTTGAGGGAAAGACTTGCCGCCCCACCGTCTTGGCCCGTGTATTTTAGCGCGAGTTTGTATTTTTCCCGTACTTCGGCCCGTAATCCTTCCGCCCCGACCAGAGACGCTATTGTAATGGCGCCACGGTAAGCAATGATCGCATGTTCGAGCGCCCGCATATTGACTTCATTTTTTCCAACAGAAAAAAGAACATCGCCCAATTTCTTTTGGATTTTCGCATTGTCAATTGGGGCAGAGTTTAAATTGTACAGCTCTTCGGTAGAGCGTAGGGCAATCACAGCCTCTATCAGGGGTTCTATATCCCCCGTTTCGCTGGCCAGCATTATAAGCTTTAATGCCATTTCACGGTTTAATTTTTCCAGTTGATCACTGTTTTGTTTTTGCTGTTGTCGCAAAAAAAACTTATTGGCCTTTAGCATAATACTCTCCGTGCATTTCCAATTGTCAATCCTGACAACGGGCCCTGTTTAAGGATTTGCACGGCTAGGCTACGCATTTGTGGTTAATATTGATTTAAAGCTTAGCGTAAATTTTTCGTTAATTTGGGTGCGTGATTTGAAGCCATAAGGACTTGGCGAACCGTTCATAATTATCACCTGTCTTCACTCTATGGAGTTTAAGCCCTGAATGAGCGAAAATACTGTTTTTGAAATCGTCTACCATGCGGGATTGCGCAGATATGTGTGACGTGCCGTCAAGTTCTATTGCGCACATGAATACGCCATCCGAATTGCAAATCGCAAAATCTACATGTCGCGATTTAATTCGGCCTCTATATTGCCAATTGGTTTGTTGATGAGTGATGTCTTTTCGTACCCTCAATATATCTTCAAGGCGGATTTTACAAAAAATGTGATACCCATTTGGTTTGTGCCGCTCAAAGGCCGTAAATAATGCTAGTTCTGATGAATTTACAAAAATACTTGGACGAAGTTCATACCCTTGGCGTGTTTTTTCATCGGCAAGAGTCGAGACAGGTTTTTTCCATCTTTTGCCCCATAAGACATACAAACAAAATAAACCTAAAACAAAAATCGTGATAATTTCCAGCATGATCTGAAATGTGCAAGAAAATGTACGTCGCAGCAAGCTTTTATAATGTGCGGACACTTGGCCGTTGTCTGGGTTTTAGCAATAAATCATTGACCGCCCATACCAGCGCGTCAGCACGGTCAGGGCTATGGTTCCCCCCAAACCCACTCACTCCTAAGGCGCACAGCTCGTCTTCTAGCTTGGCAAAACCGCCAACATGCTTAACCCGACCTTGCTCATAAAGAACTGCAACGGGTTCGGCGCGAGCGCTTTTGCTTTTTGTGGCAAAGACAGTACGCAGAACCACACTGGCCCCGATTGCGTCAAAAACGCTTTTGACCATTTCGCCGCCCTGATTAACCTCCACTAAAATATAATCAGCAGAAAATTTTCCAAATAGAGCCATTGCATGTTTTGCCCATCGTTCTGGCGAGAGACCTTGTACGCTTCCGTCATGCAAAATATATGCCTCGGCTTTCCGCCCAAGACCCGTTCTACCGGCTACGATAATGCCACAACTATCTGATTTTTTGCCGCTACTTACGGGTGGGTCTATGGATATTATGATTTTTTCTAGGTGTGGCTCACTTTTCACAAAGCACTGCTCAATCATTTTTCGCGTCCAGAGTGCGCCCTCTACATCGTCGAGAATTTCCCCATCTAATTCTTGGCGACCCGTCCGTGTCCCTGCATATGTATCAAATATCGTTTGTATAAAAACGGGTGATAAATTGGCCTTGTTGGTCAATGTACTCCCTCGTGTCATGATAATACTGGGTTCAGCAATTAGAGCCCGTAAACTAGGCGTAGGTTTTGGGGTGCTGGTCACAACCAATCTCGGATATTGCCCGAGGCGCAAACCAAACCTTAGGTTTGACAAGGTTTCTTTCGGGTATTGCCAGGCACAAAACTCATCTGCCCATGCCGCGTCAAATTGAGGGCCGCGCAATCCATCAGGATCTTGTCCAGAAAACACATGCCCAACAGCTCCACTGGGCCAGAGGAGGCGACGGCGCGAGCTTTCATATTTTGGCCTTTCGGTTGAAAAACCTATATTTTTTAGGCCGCTTTCCCCTTCTATCATCACTTCGCGTGCATCCGCGTAACTGGGAGCAACCAAGGCAATTCGCCGTGCGCCCATACTGATTTGCGACCTTACCCATTCAGCCCCCGCCCGTGTCTTACCGGCCCCCCTGCCAGCTAAATATAGCCAGACAATCCAATCTCCTTCTGGGGCGAGTTGTTCAAGCCTTGCCCTGTGCAGCCAATAATTTTCAATGGCAAGTTTATCTTGGCTCGCCAGTGCTGCC
>JAESQI010000338.1 GCA_016765255.1 Robiginitomaculum sp.
ATGCGGTTTGTCCGCTCGTTCTCGGATGTGTTTATCGCTATGGGGATCGGGATATTATCCTTGGGCGTCTTTGCCGTGTGCGGGATATTAGGCGGCGGGGCCATGTTCTTTTTAGGGGCAGGCTTTATGTGGTTTATGGCCGAATATTTTGGCCGCAAAAAAAGAGCCCATCTCCCAACTTTACTGATCGCACTCTCGTTTTTGTTTTTTGTCCACACAGGCGCGGCCACCGTTATCCCCGTCTTTCCTGCCTTTATAACTTTGGGGGCCATGCTGTTGTTTTATGCACGGTTTAAGCTACCATTTTCAATTGCTCTCATTGCCATTTCACTGGTAATTTTACTCTATAGCTTTGTGCACGAATTTGTCCCTGTCGGTGCTTTTATGATCGTGAGCGGACTTGCGCTTTTTGCCGCCGCTCTCGTCTATGACGCTCGCGATACAGACCGCCAAACCCGCTTTGCTGATAATGCATTCTGGCTACATTTCACAGCCGCGCCTCTCATCTTACACGGCATTGCCCTGCAAATATTGGCCTTACGAACCACAAAACTTGCCAATATTATTCCTGTGCCTACACTCGATAAAGGGGACGCGATTATCATGCTGATCATTATTGGTGTGCTTGCATTGGTGGGACTGGCTATTAACCGCCGCGCCCTGTTGGTCTCGTCTTTTGGGTATGCAGGGTTTTCTCTGATCATGCTGGTAAAAGGAACGGGGCTTGATTTTGGCGCCGTATTCGCCACCGTATTTTTATTGCTCGGTGGCGGCATTGTCTTCTTGGGTGCAGGCTGGTATAGCGCAAGACGCGCTTTGCTAAAAGTTCTACCCACAGGCGGGATATTTGCTAAAATTTTTCCGCCAGAACCTTAAATAAATAATAGTTTAAATTAAATGCTTATGTGTGGCTTTTAGTTGTTGTCACAACAAGAGCAATATTTGAACCGCCAACATTATCCACCTGCTTAATCATCATTTTAATAACAGAAGAAATATTGGATTTAATCGAACCTTCATTGGCAAGTTGTAAGCGCTTAACTCCAACAAATGCATCACCCATTTTCGCTGTATATGGCGTTTCTATGATTTCTTCAAACACCACTGCGCCAGTTTTCAAATTAGTTAACTTATATTGTACGGTAGACGTGACCGTCATACTAATTCCAATAAAAGGTTGTTTGAGATTTTGTAACGTAGCATCCAAACGGTAATCACCATCGCCGCCTGATAGCATAGCGTGCGCACTTAGGGATTGACGTAAAGCTTCGGAAAAATCTTCACTAGATACTTGGGAAGACCAAAGTGGATTTGTTTTCTTACCGCCATCAACATCGCCAACACGCACAGCTTCACGCAATGGAGACATCTCACTAATAATGGTTTGTTCGGAAACAGATGCGAGCATCGCGCCCGGTTTTGACGCAGAAGCACATCCAACAAGACATAGCGCAACGCCAGTTAAAATTAAATATTTCATGGTAGATTCCCCTAATACAGATCAGTTTTTGTAGATATTCAATAATGACTTGACAGTTACAATTCGTCAAGCATAAAGTGATTTTTGATTAATTACATGCCTTGCGTGTGAAATGGGGAAATCATGAAAACAACATCTGGCGGTATATGCGCCGTATTGTTATTGACTGCTCTTACAGCATGTGGAGGACGTGTGTCTAATCCAATTGCACAATCTTTAACTTTTGATGAAAAACTTACATGCTCGCATCATAACGGCGAATATGAAAACAACACCAAACGCCTCGTTGAATTATTAGGAGAGCGTAAAGATAGAGTAAGGGATAATTTTGGCATGCTTATTTCCACCCCCTTATTTCTCGATTTGTCGGATACAAATAAAAAAGAAGTTGCGGCCATAAATGCTCGCAACACACAAATCATTTCTTTGATGACGACAAAAAAGTGCGAATTCGTTCCAGAGGCATCCAATGTTGCAGCGCAATAACTAGCCCCCAAACAATCTTGTCATTTAACACAGGCTAACCTTGATATATAGCTTGGCTTTCTTATCTTAAGGAGAATTAGCAAGGATAAGATATGTCTGAATTTTCACCCCGCGAAATTGTCTCGGAACTCGACAAGCATATTGTTGCCCAATCCGCGGCCAAGCGCGCTGTGGCGATTGCCCTCCGCTCGCGTTGGCGGCGGAACAATGTCAAAGGCTTTTTGCGCGAAGAAATTACGCCAAAAAATATTTTGATGATCGGGCCAACGGGGGTTGGTAAAACTGAAATCTCGCGCCGCCTTGCTAAACTTGCGGGCGCGCCGTTCTTAAAAGTCGAAGCAACTAAGTTCACCGAAGTGGGATATGTAGGCCGCGACGTTGAGCAAATTATAGGAGACCTAGTAGAAATTTCTATTTCCCTCACCCGCGAAGCACGACGTAAAGACGTAGAGGCCGCCGCAGAATCTGCCGCCATAGACCGTATTTTAGATGCATTTGTCGGGGCCAGTTCTGGTGAGGCCACGCGGGAAAAATTTCGCAAACAGCTCATCGCAGGGGAGCTTGATGATAAAGATGTAGAGCTTGATCTGGCCGATAATAGCTCGCCCTTTCAGGGCATGGAAATCCCAGGTCAACCAGGCGCAGGCATTGGCATGATTGAACTTGGTTCACTTTTTGGCAAAGGTGCAGCGCGAACGAAAAAACGTAAAATGAAAATTAAAGACGCCTATGCGCCTTTGCTGGCTGATGAGGCTGATAAAATGCTCGACGAGGAAACCTTGATAAAAACCGCCATTGCCGCCGTTGAAAATGACGGTATTGTTTTCTTGGACGAAATTGATAAAATTACCGCCCGTTCTGATACACGGGGCGGTGGACAGGTGAGCCGCGAAGGCGTGCAGCGCGACCTTCTGCCCCTGATTGAAGGCACAACCGTTTCCACCAAATATGGGCAGGTTAAAACCGACCATATCCTATTTATCGCCAGCGGGGCTTTTCACGTTGCAAAACCGTCTGATATGCTGCCCGAGCTACAAGGGCGTTTACCAATTAGAGTAGAGCTTCGCGCCCTGACCCGCGAAGATTTTGAACGTATTTTAACTGAACCAGAAGCCAGCTTGATTAAGCAATACAAGGCCCTGATGGCCACTGAAGATGTCACCTTGGAATTCACCAAGGCAGGGATAGCAGAAATTGCTAAAGTTTCAGCAGATGTGAATTCACGCGTGGAAAATATTGGAGCGCGGCGTCTGCACACGGTCATGGAACGCTTGCTAGACGATATCAGTTTCTCGGCCACAGACAGAGGCGGCGAAGCCATCAAAATTGATAAAGCTTATGTGCGTAAGCATGTGGGCGAAATGGCGGAAGATACGGATCTATCTAAGTTTATTTTATAGTCTCTTTTTAAGCTTTCTGACGGCCTCATAATCCAGATATTGCCTCCCACTTCGTCATGCCCCACCCTGTGTGGGGTATCCACGGTACACACATGCAAATAGGTTCAGAATATGGATACACTAGCGCAAGGGCGGGAATGACGTGAGAGGTGAGGAGTCAGTTTATCCGGCCCCTACCATCCTTGATCACACACTTTATACGTATGCGGACTTTAAACAGACAACTAATTTAGGTTTGGCCACACTTTTTTAGGATCAGTTAGTGTGCCGTTGACATGAGTTTCTATATGCACATGTGGGCCCGTCGACACGCCCGTATTGCCCATATAGGCTATGATGTCGCCGGCTTTCACCACGTCGCCCTGACGCACCGCAAAGCTTTGCAGGTGCGCGAATAGAGTTTTTACGCCGCCTGCGGTTTTAAGCTCCAACGTCTTGCCGTATTTCTCTATCGAGCCGTAATTTTCACGGAAACTAAATTCATTAAACACTTGTACCATTCCGTCTGCAGGCGCGTAAATCGGTGTTCCGGCTTTGTTGGCGATATCTATGCCCTTATGTTTTTTTCCCGCAAACATTTTTCCTTTGCGCACTTGCCCAAAAGGCGAGGTGAGCTTTCCTTTCACCATTTTGACATTTGAAAGGACATGCGCTGATCTGTTATATGTTGTAACTTCCGTATGCGTATTATTGGATTTTGGATCATATATGCGGGTCTGTATTTGTGCGCCCTGCGCTTTTAAATAAGCCGCTAATTTATGGTGTCTATGTAATTTAGCTTCGCCCAAAGGAGTTCGCCATATCTTGCCGCTCTTATTTGTATCGTGCCACGCACCCAGATTGATATCAGCTCCATTGGAGAGCAGAAATTTGACCATGTCTAAATGGCCCCGCTGGGACGCATTGATTAACGGGGTTTCGTCGCCGAGCACGAAGACGTTTATATTTGCGCCCAACCCCAATAATGTCTTGGCCGCTTCTATATGGTTTGTGGCCGCCGCCGCAATCAGAGGATTGCCGTCACCAGAAGATGAATGATCCACTCTTGCCCCGTGCTTTTCTAACAAGTTTATCATCGCAATATTACCTTGAATGGCAGCGGCAATCAGCGGAGTTCCGTCGCCAAGGGCTGTAATGTTAGCATCCGCGCCCGCCGCCAAAAACATATCAACCATAGCTTTGTCATTGCGGCGCACCGCGACCAATAAAGGTGTACCGTCCCCGTGTAGGATAAAGTCGGGATCAACGCCCCGCCCTAACAAATTTTTCACCGTTTCGAGATCACCATGTTCAGCACTGCTATATAATACGCGCTGCTCTGATGAAATATTTTGCATTTGCGAGCGTATATTTATATGCTCCGCAAATGGATTATGGGCGAAGGCACGGGGGGTAATTAGGGCTAAGCTTGATAGAGTTAGAGGGATTGCAAGAGATGTGGTTATGAGTAGTTTTTTTGAAATTTTGGTCATAGGACTTCCTTTATACAAGCGCTGTACGCGCTCACTTAATTGTCGCGCACTTGGATGAATTCCAATGGCAGTTTGTGGTGTAGACATACGGCTCCGCTCTGCTATATCGACGAGAGCGCGGGCAAGAGCACGGCCCTGTTCGCGGGGATTTGCCCCTATGTTATTGCCGCAATTTCGAGCTGCAATATCGTCGCATAGTTTTTCGCGTTCACTGTCTATTTGGGCGTTCATCCAATAAAGCGGCAGACACCACCAAAGTAGGGCTAAGATGATAAGCTGGGCAAAATTCACCCAAAGATCACGGCGAGTAATGTGGGCAATTTCATGTTCCAATACGCCGCGGGTTTGCACATTTGATACATTCAGATCAAAATCGAGGGGCACGAGAATGACAGGTCTCATCAGCCCCAGCACGAGCGGCGAACTGATTTGCGCGCTAATGGCGATGTGAGCATTTCGGGATAAATCCCAATGATTTGACTGAACAGGCTGTGCGGACTTGCACCAATTACGGCCATGACGCGCGGCAAAACCCAACCGGATGTACATAAAGACCGTTCCGAGCCCCCACACACTTAATAATATATATCCCAAAGATAATTTAAGTTTTTCACTCTCCATGATCTGTTGATTTAAAATCGTGCTGGCGTCTTCATTAACTGGAAATGTTGTTTGGGTGAAAACTGGACTGGGTTGCGGCGTAACACCGAGAGATATTTCAGGCGCAATATCTGGTAAAAAGGGAAGCGTTAAAAGACAAAGCACGCTTAACAATCCGCCCAGTGCAATGCGGTAGCGGGTCTTAACATAGTGTGCTGGTAGGGCATAAAGAACCGCCGCTACAACACAGGCAATCAGTAGGCTTTGCCATAATAAGTTCGTGATGAGGGATTGTAATATATATGTGCTGATCATTTGCCCTCTCCACCGAGTATCGCCCGCAAAGCTTTGATATCATCTTGTGATAAATCATCTGCTTCTATGAGATGCTGAGCGAGCAGTCGGGGCGAGCCTTCAAACAAGCCCCCCAACATATTTTTAAGGGCTGAACTACGAGCAGATTGTTTGCTGATGAGAGCCGTAAAAATATGCGTACGGCCAGATTTGCGATATTTCACATAGCCTTTATCTGATAATATGCGCGTTGTTGTCAGGACGGTGGTATAGGCCAGATTATACTTCGCCGCTAATTGATCTGTGATCTGGCGGACACTGGCCTCGCCTTGCTCCCACAAAACATGCATGATGCGTTGTTCGGCCTTAGTTAAAGTCTGTGATTTTGGACGTGCCATATACTAATTCCTTAGTTGATTGCCAATCCATAGTCGAGGCCCAACCCTTTGTCAACTAATTCTTTAATAGTTAAACATATGCGCACGCCTAAGCTTTGCCACAATTGCCCTGTTAAAGAGATGAGAATGGGTTTAATGTGGTTTTTCAGGCCCCTTAATAAAAAAGGTTTAATATGGCAAATATTGCACTGGTAGATGATGACGAAAATATATTAACGTCCGTGTCTCTATTTTTAGAAGATGCGGGTCACACCGTGCGCACCTATAATAACGGCGCCAGCGCGCTGGAAGCTTTAAACAAATACCCATGTGACATCGCCGTGTTTGATGTAAAAATGCCGCGTATGGACGGGATTGAGCTATTGCGCCGCTTACGCCAAACCTCCAACCTCCCTGTGATTTTTCTCACCTCCAAGGACGATGAATTTGACGAAGCCATTGGTCTTAATATGGGTGCAGATGATTATATCACCAAACCATTTTCTCAACGACTTTTGGGGGAGAGGATCAAGGCCGTCCTGCGGCGCACCAAGCTAAGCAGTGTCGCCATGCCCACACATCAAGAGGGCGACGATAAGGTCATCAAACGCGGGCAATTATTGCTCGACCCCAACCGCCATGCATGTTCGTGGAAGGGGGAGCCTGTGCGCCTCACCGTGACTGAGTTTCTTATTCTGCATGCCCTTGCTTACCGCCCGGGTTATGTTAAAAGCCGGGATAACCTCATGGACGTGGCCTATGATGATCAAGTTTACGTAGATGACCGCACCATTGACAGTCATATCAAACGTCTGCGTAAAAAATTTCGCAAAACCGATAAAAGTTTTGACGGAATTGAAACACTTTACGGGATAGGCTACAAATACAAAGAAGCCTAGAGCGCATAGAATTGTCCACTCTATCTGTCTTTTGCTTGGAAAGCGTGGTTCGTGTTTGATATAAAAAATAAATTTATCTGGAAAACAGAACGGCGACATGGGGCGCGACGTTTCATTTTTTTTTCGACCCTGACGCGGCGGATATTTCTGGGTAATCTTCTTGGCCTCCTCATTCTTATTATCGGCACACTGGCCTTAAACCAATTTAGCAA